>CAUHBW010000005.1 GCA_959604115.1 uncultured Bilophila sp.
ATGAAGCAGGCGCGGAAGTAGTACTTCTTGCCCTGCGTCACGAGCGGGTTGGTGCAGGAGGTGCCGATGACGGGCACCTTGGCGCGTTCGGCGACTTCGCCGCCGGCCATGGCGAGCGAGGAGCCGTAGGTGCCGATGATGGCGAGCACCTTGTCATGTTCGGTGAGACGTTTCACGGCGTTGGCGGCTTCGACCTTGTCGGACTTGTTGTCCACGACGACCAGTTCGACGGGGCGATCCAGCACGGTGGGTTTCAGCTTGTGGGCGAGCTGGACGCCTTCGAGCTCCAGCTGTCCGCCGAAGGCGTTCTGTCCGGTCAGGGGCAGGTAGACGCCGATTTTGATGGGATCGGCGGCCTGCGCCGGAAGGGCGAGGCCCATGCCCACGACGGCCATGGCGACCGCGCTCAGAAGTTTGCCGAGTTTCATGTCTCCATCCTCCAAAAAGGGTTTGCGCCGGAAGCGGGCCCGGCTGGAATATTCGGCTGCCGCACGGGATCATGGCGATCCGGTGACAGACTGATTTTGAGTATAGGAAAAATCACGTTTTCGCAACCGGAGAAGCCTTTTTCGGCGTCAACATGGGATCGCCGGTCCTTTCGCTTCGAGCGTTCCGGGGCGGCAAGGTCTTCCTGCGCGACAAGATTATCCGTAAATTATGTGCTTTTCCAAAAAATCAGAGCGCGCGGGCTTCGAAAACGGCGAGCCGGGTCTTGCCGCCGTACAGCTCCAGCCGTTCGCCGGAACGTGAGACGCGGGTGGCGTTCGCCAGAGCCTTGGCGAGCGCCCGAGCCTGCGCGTCGCCCTTCGGACAGAGCATCATGGTCGAGCCGAGTTGTCCGAAGGTGATCTGGTCGCCCGTGAGCCTGTAGCCGCCGATCAGCCTGTTGCACCCGTCGGACCCGGAAAGGCGTCCGCCGTCCGCTTCGTCGAAAAGCAGATGCGGTTCGGGCTGGTTGTCGTAGACTTCAACGGGTTTTCCGTCCAGTTCCACGAGTTTCCAGCGGATGCCCGCCAGCCCGTCCGGGATGGGGGCCTGCTCCATGACCCGATGCGTCATGAGCGTGATGTCGTCGGCGTCGAGGCGTACCGTCACCGGAGCGGGCGTGGCGAACAGCGTGGTCCCGGCGCTGGCGATGGAGGCTTCCAGTTCGTAGGCGGTTCCGGGGGCTTCCTCTGCGGGACACTCGATGCTGAAGAGCAGGGGGATGCCGGCGCCTTCTGTCGGTCGACGTTCTTCGGAGTAGAGGTTGCGGCCTTCGGCCGTCTTTTCGTACAGGGCGACCATCAGTTCGGCGTTCGGCGGCAGAGCCATGCGCTCCCGGTAGACGACCGTGCCCGAGATGTAGGGTGTCGGCTCGTGGACTTTGGGGAGCACGCAACCGCAGCCGCCGAGGCCGACGGCGGCGAGGAGCGCCAGCGCGATGCCGGAGAAAAGGCGTGAGTCGGAAAGCCATGTGATGTGTTTCATAACGATTCCTTTCTAGATTGGAATGAGGGGCGTGTAGCCCGGCTTTTTTGTATACGGGGCGCAAGGGGCCGTGACAAGGCGGCTAGCGGGCCTGCTCCAGCCCCCAAGCCTGACTCCAGCGGCGATAGACGACGAGGAGCGCGTTGAGCGGGACGAGGTACATGGCCGCGATCAGTGATTCGAAGGCGGAGAAGAATTCAAGGCTTACGATGAGCATGAGCACGTTGTTCATGGTGCCGTAGCTGATCAGGAAGGCCAGACGCCGCTGGGGAGGCATGGAGCGGGGCAGGAACAGGCCTCCCGCCATCATGATCCCGCCGAGCAGGCAGGCGGCGAAGAGCGCCTGCACCACGAGCGAGGGCGATTGGTGCAGGATGCCGGAGTATTGGCTGAAAATCGCCAGCGTGGAGACGGCGATGGTTACGATGGCCACGGGGAACTGGTTTCTGAGGATGAAGGCCGCCGCGCGCGGAATCCGGCGCGTCAGGAAGGCCGCGACGAACGGCACGATGATGGTGACGCACAGGGACAGGGTCATGCCGGACAGGGACAGGTGCTCCGGGAGATGGAGGGTGCCCGGGCGGAGCAGGGTCATGGCGGCGTTTACCATATAAAGGAGGATGGGCAGCGTCAGGGGAAGCAGAAGCGAGGTGATCAGGTTGCCCGCAAGGACAAGGGCCGTATCCGCGTTGACCATGATGGAAAAGACGGGGGCCACGACGCCGATGGACGCGGCCCCGACGAGCAGCGCGCCGAGCGCGAAATCCGGCATGAACAGCTCGAACGGGATGAAGGCCAGCAGGGGCAGGGCGAACAGCCGGATGAGCACGAGTCCGGAAAGCGTGCCGGGAAGCAGGCGGGCGTGGACGAAAAGGGCTTCGGTGCCTACGGACAGAAAGCCGAGGTAGAGCAGGATCATCAGGCAGAGGCGCGGGAAGGGCGCGAGCGGCCCGGCGAGCGCGGGCAGAAAGCTCCCCGCCATCATGGCGAGGAAGGAGACGATGATCATGGCGAGATCGCGTGGACGCATGGCGGGCTCCGGCGGAGAAGGAGGTATGAAAAAAGGCCGGAGGACGCCCCCCGGCCTGCGTGGTTTGCGTCGAAGGCTCAGCGTTTCTGGCAATCGGGACAGATGCCGTACAGGTAGAGGCGGTGGAACGTGGGCCGGAACCCGTGTTTGCGGGCCAGCGCGTCCTGAAGGGCTTCGATTTGAGGATCGACGACTTCGATGTTCCGTCCGCAGCTTTCACAGATAAGATGATCGTGATGGGCGTCCCCGGCGTGCTCATAGCGGGCCAGCCCGTCCCCGAAGCGCACTTCGCGGGCCAGTCCGGCTTCGCACAGGAGCTTCATGGTCCGGTATACGGTGGCCTGTCCGAGCGACGGATCTTCCCTGCGAACCCTGTCATACACTTCTTCAGTCGTAAGATGGCCGCTTTCCGTAAAGAAAACTTCCATAATCCGCTGACGCTGAGGCGTATTACGCAGGCCCTTGTTTTTCAGGAAGGTGCGGAAAACATGGATGGGATCTTGCTTTAAGGTATTTTCGTTGGACATGCGTCACCTCTGGTTTGGGTACAGGTTCCTTCTATAGCCTAGTTCCGGCCCCCTCGCAACGGGATGCGACTGGTGGGGCGTCCTATGGAAAACGCCGGTTCCCGGCGTCGTGTCGCGCGCCGGAGCCCGCAGGGCTTGCCTCCCGGAAGGGGACGGGCTAGACTCGTCCGATGAAGAAGAAACGACGCCCATTGCGCTTGCCTGTTCCCGAATACAGCGGAAAGCTGCTTGTTTCGTTGCCGCCGCAGCATGTCGGCATGTTCCGTTTTCTCCTTGAAGGCTATGACAACATTGCGAGTTTCACCGTACTGGATCGGAGCGAAGCATTGCTCAAGGTTTTCTTTTCGCCGCACCAGCACGCGGAAGCCCGCTCGGCGCTGGAGGACATCTCCGCGACCCTGCCGATACGCGTGCGTCCGTGGCCGGAAGCCTCTCGTACGGGGGAAGAGACGGAATCCGTCCCCGCCTGATCGAAAAAGCGTACAAGAAAGATATGTTGCGTGTAAATGAAACTTTTTTGCAGCAAAACCGAAAAAAGAATTGACAAGAGAGGGGATGCTCTCTATATTCCCTTTTGTCGCATGACGCGGGGTGGAGCAGCACGGTAGCTCGTCGGGCTCATAACCCGAAGGTCGTAGGTTCAAATCCTGCCCCCGCAACCAGAAAGTTCAGGCACTTACAGTTTTCTAACCGTAAGTGCCTTTTTATTTTTCTAACCTATTTCTAACCAGAAAAAAGGTTGCTGCCAGATTTCATGTGGCGATATGAGAACGGAAGTCAGACAAAATTGCTGCGGCAAGCCGGTTTGCGGCCACCAAGATTTCGTCTTGTGTCTCTGGCTGTACTCCATGGTTGACGCAAGATTCCATATACAGGGCAAACTCGGAAGCCAGTTGAGAAACCTCGGCAGAACCATTCAACTCCAGAAGGGCAAGTGTGGCTTTAAATTCCATGGGTTTGATGGGAATTCGAGACGATTGCGCGATCACGGCAAGGTAATTCTGGTAGGCCTGTCGTTTCAGCTCAAAACTGCGCTCTTCCTTCCTCCGTTCCTCTTGGCGTTCCCAATCCTCTCTGGCCTTCTGTTGCTCATGAGCAAATCTGCCGTCTTGCAATTTCTTTTGGAAATACAAGGTGACACCGCTCCCCAAAAGCGTCATCAATCCGCCTATGGCCGCTGCTCCAAGCGTTTCCCACGGCACTGTCATTTCTCCGGGGTCAAAAAGTAGATGGGTGTTAACGGCAGTTGCTGCCATGCCTGATCGCTCAGATGAGGAATATTGTCCGTCCAGAGTTGCACCAGCTTGGCACTATCCACAAGCATGATGCGTTTGCTTTCCTGACTGCGGGCATAGGCCTCGGCATCCTTGGTAAATCCGCCGGTGCAGAAAAAGATGCCGCTGTCATGCTGGCCGATATTTGCCATAAAGGACTTCAGGTCGGGTTCTGTGACAGCCTTGCATTGCTGCTTGACCTGCACCTTGATGCGCGGCCCCTGCGTACCCAGAGGATCGGTGTAGGCTAGGATATCCACGCCGCCGTCCTTGCCCGGCGGGGCAATCCACGTCACATGGTAACCGATGGCCTTGAGCAGGTCTGCCACAAGCCGCTGAAAATCGTAAGCATCCATCGAGTGCAGGAAGGCGTCAATTTTTTCCTGGGCTTGCTCCTTGGCTTCCTCGTAAGAAACACTGACGCTCTTTTCGCTTTCGTCTTCCAGGCCTTCCACATCAGTTCCAACTGCGGACTGTGTATCAGAAGACTGAAGCCCCTTGTGGTGTTTATACCATTGTTGATACAGATGAGCGGCTTTTTTATGGAACTCCAGAGGGTCTTTGTACTGCTTCAAGGCTTTCGCCCCCTCTTTGGTCAGCGTCCATATCCCGTCATCTTTGATGAGCCAGCCCGCGCGCACCGTATCTACAGTGGCAAAGCGCACAATTTTTTCAAAGCGTCGCCCGCTTTTATAGCTGCCCGCCTCATATTCTGTAAGCGTGACGGTAGCAGCCAGCGCCGCCAAGGCATCCCTAGCTTTCATGCCGTCTGGGTACTTTTCAAGAATGCGGAAAAGGGCCTGTATCAGCTCCCCAAGACGCTTATTGGTGATTTGAGCCATGAGCTATTCCTTCGTAAAAGATAACGTGCTTCCCTATGGCAAGAGGGGCAAATCCAGCTCTTTCAAAAACGTATTGTGTTTTTCCGTGGCTGCTTTGATTTGCGCATCCACCTCCAGCATTTTTTTATGAACATCGGCAAGGTCAATTTCCTTTTCCGGCATTGCCGTGCTGACGTATCTGGAAATATTCAGATTGTAGCCGTTTTCGGAAATTTCTTCCATGTCGACACATCTGGAATACCGTTCTTCTTCTGTGCGGAACTGATAGGTATCTACAATTTTTTTTATGTGGTCCGTGGACAGTCTGTTTTGCCGCTTGCCCTTGTCAAATTGCTCGGAGGCATTGATGAAGAGCACGTCATCAGATTTTTTACATTTTTTGAGCACAAGGATGCATACGGGAATGCCCGTGGAATAAAAAAGATTGGCGGGCAGGCCGATAATGGTGTCTATGTTGCCGTCTTCAAGCAGCTTGCGGCGGATGCGTTCCTCCGCGCCGCCACGGAATAGTACGCCATGCGGCAGGATAACGGCCATAGTGCCTTCCCGCTTCAGGTAGTGGAAGCCGTGCAGCAAAAAGGCGAAGTCTGCGGCGGATTTCGGGGCCAGCCCATAATTTTTGAAACGCACGTCTTCGCCCAGCGCCTCATTGGGATTCCAGCGGTAACTGAAAGGGGGATTGGCCACCACGGCATCGAAATAGGGCTTTTTCGCGGGATTGGTTTCGCGCAGGATGTCCCAGTCGTTGGTCAGAGTGTCGCCGTGGAATATCTCAAATTCCGAGTCTTTCACACCATGTAGCAACATGTTCATGCGCGCTAGGTTATAGGTGGTGACGTTCTTTTCCTGACCGTAGATTTTGCCTATGCCTTGCGCGCCCATGCGACTCCGTACATTGAGCAAAAGCGAACCGGAACCGCAGGCGAAATCAAGCACGCTGGCAAGATGCTTTTTGGGGCCGGTGCTGGGATCCTGGCTGTCCAGCGTCACTATCCCTGATAAAATGTTGGATATTTCATGTGGTGTATAGAACTCGCCAGCTTTTTTGCCGGAGCCTGCCGCGAATTTGTCGATCAGATATTCATAGGCGTCGCCCAGCGTATCGCCCTCACTGGAAAAACTGGATAAGCCTTCGGCAATTTTCTTAATAATATCGCAAAGTTTCTCATTGCGTTCGGCGTAGCGCTTACCAAGCTTTTTAGAAGTGAGATTGATTTCTGAAAACAGCCCCTGAAAAGTGCTGTCGAAGGATTCATTTTCAATATATTTGAAGCCGTCCTGAAGGGTGTTCAGCAATTCCCCATCCTGCGTGCGCGCCATTTCGGCAATACTGCCCCAGAGATACTCCGGCTTGATGACGTAATGTACGCGACGACGCATAAGCTTTTCAAAGTCCGGCACATCATCCTGATTGGCGGCATACCAGATGCGAAGGGGCGTCACGCCGGGCTGTGTGCTGGCATCGGGGTACTCGTTTCCCAATTCCTTTTTGGCTGCGGCCTCATAATTGTCAGACAGGTAGCGCAAAAAGAGAAAGGCAAGCATATAGTCGCGGAAGTCGTCCGCATCCATGGCTCCGCGCAGGGTATCGGCAATGCTCCAAAGGACAGCGCCCAGTTGTTTTTGGTTTTGTTCGGTCATGGCTGTTCCTTGGAGTTAGAGGTGCTGGCAATTTCTTTGGTGAGTTTGGGAATTTCAAACTGGTAGCGGTTCAGAAACGCCGTGAAAATACTTTTAAAAAGCTCTTTGGTGTCGTCCATCATCTCCCGAGGGGTATAGATGGAGTATTGGCCATGGCTCAAGAGATTGAGGGCGCGCGTATACAGCACTTCGTCGTCAACGCCATGAATGCACGATGAAAAATCTTTGTAGCCAAAGAAGACGGCTGTTTTTTCCATAATGCTGCGCAAGGCATTGAAATGATGCGTGTAGATTTGGTTGCTCTCTACAGCATGCTGCAACTCGCTGAGCATGGCTACATGATGAAAGAAAGGCGCTTCATCCGTTTTTTGCAGAGAGTACTTTTCACCTTGTGCCGTGCGGTAAAAGAAATAAGTGTTATATTTTGTACGTGAGCGCCTGAACTCATTCCACAGGACATTAAAAAACAATACATGATGGGAAGAAATGATGCATTTTATGGTATTCTCTGGTTTTTTTAGTGTATTGATAAGGTCTGTTGCCACGGCAATGGCATTATTATCATCAAGAGATGATATTGGGTCATCAATATAGATATATTTCACCCATGCATAGGACTCGTGTCCTTCAATAACAAGAGTGCAAATGGCAAGAAAAATACACCAGATAAAGATATTTTCTTCGCCACGAGAAATCTTGATATTTTCTTCTTCGCCACGAAAAAACGAAATCAACCACTGTTCATAGTCAATCTTGAAGTCAAAATTTGCATAGCGTTCGAGATATGAAGAAATTTTTTCTTCCAACGCTAGCTCTTTAAAACCGGAAAAAAATCTGGAGGCGGTGTTAAGACGTAAATAACGCTCCGTATCGTTTTCAAGATCATTATCCCAGGAAAAGAGGTCTTCGGTGTAGGCATTGAAATAGAGCGTATCGCTGGCGCCGTCTTTTTTTCCTGCATTTTTGAATTCCATGGAAAGCCGGGTCTTGCCTGTGCCGTTGTATGCGAACAGCAAAACATAATTGACGTTATTCAGGTCATCCTGCAGGCGCGTCACCAGTTGGGACAGGGATTGAAATTCCCAGATTTTTCGTGAATCACTCATGCCAGAACCTTATCAATGCGTGGAAAAAGCTGCTGCATGAGCCCTTTTTTGTGGTCCTTGAGTAGGTTAATCTTTTGAGTCTGGGCGGCGATAAGCTCGTCAAGGGAGGAAAGGCAGTTGGCGATACGTTGTTGCTCGGAACAGGTAGGAATCACTACGGCAATATTTTCTAATACCGTCTTGCTTACAGACGGAACTGCTCCCCCGCAATATTCATTTAAATCTATCCTTTGTGATAATATATACAGAAAGTAATTTATTAATTTCCCAGGCTTAGCCTTAATCCCAACTGCATTATTATCAATAAGGCATTCCACTGTGGAAATAGCTCGCCTGTTAAGGCGAAGTGCCTCTCCGATCTTCGCAAATACAGTAGTTCCAATAGGGATTGGTTTTGCTTTCAATATTGAAAGGTCAGCAGAATCTATGTAGTTGATAGCCCTGTGTAATAAGCCTCCATCGTCGCTTATTGCTTTAGATATGTCACAGACTTTACAAAAAGGATATTGTCCATATTGCTTAACTTGTAGGGCTTCAGGAAAAGTATAGCCGGGAAGTATATCGCAAATATTATACAGCGTTATTTTTTTCCACTCTCCCGCATCCCGAAACTCAGGAAAGCGCAACTGCGGTAGGGTTTCACCCTCTACCGGAAAAAGCTGTTTGAGTAGCCCTTTTTTATGGTCTTTGATCCTGTCAAGCTTGCTGGTTTCGGCGGCAATGCGCTCATCGAGGGATGATAGGCAGTCGACGATTCTCTGTTGTTCAATTTTGTCATTAGGGTAAGTAATGCTTTTTTCCTTTAGAATAGAAAAATGACGTTTATATTCCTCCATTTTTATTGGATTAAATAAAAGGTATTGATAAGTATATTTTGTTAAAACATCAGATGGACAATAAAAAATTTTAATCCCATCTGCACCTTGGGCAAAAGGAGACTCTATTAATTTCAAGATACAAGTATGATCTCCGAAGATTATTACAGCTTGGTATTTATCAATTATGGAAAATTTATCGTTTGTCCAACCGGCAATATATTTTTGCGATTGATCAACAATTGGAAATAAACCACTTTTTTGATATTCCGATGTTAATAGTTTTTTAGGTGGAATAATCATTTTAATCAATTCGGAAAGCTTTTTGATTTCCCACTCCCCCACATCACGAAACGCAGGAAAGCGCAAACGCGGCACCAGATCGCTTTTCTTTTTGTCTCTTGCACGCATCATTTTCATCTTACTCATAGGCTCCCAGCCCCGAAATGTCGCGCCCCTTGGCAAGCTTATGCAGCAGGGGGATAAGATCTTCCATCAGGGCCAGCTCCTTCTGTGTGCGGGCTTTCCAGCCCAAGACCAGAGGGGCGAGCAGCTCGCCGAGCAGCTCGCCATCAAAGATCATGCGCTGCATGATGCTGTCCACAAAAGCTTGCAGAGAGGTCGCTTCAAGACCGTGTTTTGCGGCGATTTCCGCCAGCTCGCGAGCATTTTTTTCGACCTTGAACTGCTTGTATCCTTCACGGATAGCGGCCTCGCTCATCCCCTTGTCAGGGCTCAACGTCTTGATATAGGCGGCAATGTCGTCGCGCTCGTCCACAAATTTGGCATCGGCCTGGATAAGGCCGATGAGTTCGTCGCGGGTCATGGACTGCTTGCCCGGAACCGCCTGCGTATATCCGGCAATGAGCTTCATGATATAATCATAGTCGATCACTGCGGAGGAAAAGAGCACAAACTCAAATTCCAGTTGCTGGATCGCATCATCTGTAGGGTTGGTCTTGCCATCCTTCTTTTCCTGCTGGGCTTTCAGGCGCTGGGCAGTTTCCAGGTACACCCCCTGCAAGCCCTGCAATTGATCGGTCGGAATAATTTTTTCTATAGTTTCGGCGTGTTCCGGGGTGAGATCCGTATATTGGTCAAGCTGGGTTTTCAGGCGCTTGACCTCTTTGAACAGATTGATGAACTGGCAGCGGGCTTCGTCACCCTTCAGATTGTTCACGTCTTCCGGGGCACACGTCAGACCCTGGGAGTGCATAAAGGCATCCAGCTGCGTGACTGCGCTTTCCAATTTGGCAATGACAGCAGGGGCGGGATCGACAAGCCAGATTTCTCTGGCGGTGTCGGATTTTTCGCCGGAAAACATGGCTATGGCCGCATCAACGGCCTTTTCCTGCTGGCGGAAGTCCAAAATCTTGCCATAGGGCTTGGTGTCGTTCAGTACGCGATTGGTGCGCGAAAATGCCTGAATCAAGCCATGATGCTTGAGATTTTTGTCCACATACAAGGTGTTGAGGAATTTGGAATCAAAACCGGTGAGCAGCATATCCACCACAATGGTGATGTCGATCTTTTGCGCATGGGGCAAGTCTTCATTGGGATATTGCTGATCCTTGATGCGCTTTTGTATGTCCTGATAGTACAGATCAAATTCATTGATGCTGTGATTTGTGTTGTAGCTGGCATTATAGTCGGCAATAATAGTCTTGAGAGCAGCCTTTTTTTCTTCGGGAGCTTCGGCATTATCGTGCTTTTCCTGTGGCAGGTCTTCCTGAATCTGCTGCACATCCTTGTTGCCTTCCGCAGGTGGGGAAAACACGCAGGCGATGTTCAACGGCTCATAATGGCTGTCCGCCGCCGTGCGCTCTGCCTGAATCTCTTTGAAAAGTTGATAATACTCTATCGCGTGAATGATGCCCGATGTGGCAAACAACGCATTGAACTTGCGCTGTGCGGTTGAGGCATTGTGTTTATCCAGTATAGCTTCCACAATAGCACGCTTGCGCATCGACTCGTTGAGCTTGGAGGCGCCTTTGTCCTCTGGTTTGTAGTATTCAACAAGAAAACGCAGCACGTTGCGATCTTCAATGGCATGAGTGATGGTATAGGCGTGTAGCTCACGCTGAAAAATATCCGCTGTGGTTTTATAGTAACCTTGCTCCCCTGTGATTTGCGTATAGGAAGCGTTTTCTTCAAAAATAGGTGTTCCAGTGAAGCCGAACAATTGAGCATTTGGGAAAAAGTCTTTGATAGCTTTGTGGTTATCACCAAACTGAGAACGGTGACACTCGTCAAAAATGAACACCATGCGCTTGTTACGCAGCGGTTTCAGGCGCTCCTTGTAGTTGCCGGGATTGCCGGCATCGAGGGCAAGCCCCAGTTTCTGAATGGTGGTGACGATGACCTTGTTGGCGTAATCATCGGAAAGCAGCCGCTGCACCAGCGCAGCCGTGTTGGTGTTAGCCTCGACACAACCTTCCTGAAAGCGATTGAACTCTTCCCGCGTCTGACGGTCAAGGTCTTTGCGGTCAACCACAAACAGACATTTTTCTATGTCCGGATTGTCTTTGAGCAGCGTGGACGCCTTAAAGGAAGTCAGCGTCTTGCCGCTGCCTGTGGTGTGCCAGATATAGCCGTTGCCACAGTTTTGGTGAATGCAATCCACAATGGCCTGGACGGCATATATCTGATAAGGGCGCATAACCATGAGTTTTTGTTCGCTGGCCACCAGCACCATATAGCGGTTGATCATCTCTGCCAACGTACATTTGGCTAGAAAATGCTCGGCAAAGCGGTCGAGCTGAGTGATTTTTTTGTTGTCGTCTCCGGCAAACTGATAGAGCGGCAAAAAGCGTTCATCCGCATCAAAGCTGAAATGGCGGTTGTTATTGTTGGCAAAATACCATGTGTCGCTCATGTTGCTGACAATGAATAATTGCAAAAAACAGAGCAGGGTTTTGCCGTAGCCGTTGCCGGGATCATTTTTGTAGTCAACAATTTGCTGCATTGCCCGGCGCGGACTGATGGCCAGCGTTTTCAATTCAATCTGCACTACAGGGACGCCATTGATGAGCAATATGACGTCATAGCGGTGATGGCTGTAATCTGTGTTTATACGGAGTTGGTTGACAACTTCAAAGGTGTTCTTGCACCAGTCCTTGATATTGACCAGTGTGTAGAAGAGCGGTGTGCCATCGTTGCGTTCAAAGCTGTTGCGTTCACGTAAAAATCGGGCGGCGCTGAACACGTCTGGGGTAACAATTTGTTCCAGCAGGCGTAAAAATTCGTCGTCTGTCAGGCGTACCCGGTTTAGAGCTTCAAATTTCTCCCGGAAGTTGGCCTCCAGCGCGGCACGATCGCGGATGTCCTGACGGTGAACATACTTGAGGTCAGTCAGATTCTTTATCAGCTCTTGTTCGATTTGTTGTTCTGTCATGAACTGCTTGACCCTATTGGAAGGTTAGGCTGTGTTGTGTAACAAGGCTTTCCCATTCACTGGGGTACCCCAGTGGGGGGAGTACGAGTCTTCACCAAGAAGAAAATTGACGTGTCCGGATACTATACGAAAAGGCTTGTTCGCACAATGTGACCTCTTGGGTCGAACAGGGGCCAAAGGCTTTCTTATCTCCCCATGCCCGGACTACGGGAACGGGGTAGCGTTGCCTTCACAATTTATCATCTGGTATATCAGGAGTAATGAAGCTGTAGCGTTGTTCGCGTTTCGGAGGCGGCGGGGGTGTGTCTCTCTTTTGGGTTTTTCGTCCTTCCCGGTGCCGTCTGGCCTCGGTCAGATATTTGGTCAGGGTTTGAGGTTTCACCTCAATACCTTTCTCATGTAACTTTTCGACGATCTCCTGTGTGCCGAAACCGCGCTTCTTCATCCGCTCCAGCGTCGGAGCGAGGGTGAAAATCGCCTGTTTTATGGTCATGGCGCGGTTTCCGTCCAGTGTGACGGTGGCGGGTTTCAGTGTGGCGAACTCCTGTCTGATTTTTTTCAGTTGACTGGCGGTAATGCTCATGTTCTTTTTCTCCTGTGATTGCCGGGGGGCCTCCCCGGTTTGTCTTTTGCCTTTGGCGGTCAAGCGGCACGCTTGCCCACAGGTTTTCGCCAGAAAACCATAGTGAACTATGACTCGACTTCGAGTCGAGATTCCCGGCGGATGGTCAGCGTATCCTTAACGCATCCTTGAGCGACGGCGTTGCGGCACAGCTTCCTGCGCGTGCGGGACGTGTTGTTCACACTGGGCCTGTTGCTGGGCCTCCGCCTCTTGGCGTTCGCGCTCCTCCTGTTCCTTTTCCTGCTGACGCTGGAGCTGTTCGGCACGCTTGCGCTCCACAAAGTCGAGATGCAGCGGTCGGATTTCCGGTTGACGCAAAAATTCCTGATAGCCTGCCATGAGCCTTTTCATTTTCTTCAACAGCGTCTCCAGCTCCTCTTTTTCCTCATGGCTTTGTTTCCTGTGAGCCGTGTATTCCGTTTCAAGCCGTGCCTGCTTTTCGCGTAAAGCTTCCACATCCTTTTGCAGACTTTCTTTCTGCTTTTGAGCAATGTGTGTGACAGCAAGCGCTTTTTTCAACTCGGTAATAATGGATGACGCTTTTTTCAGCACGGATTGATAGTTGAAAATGGATGCCTTCGGTAAAGCGGAATCTTCCCGAAGAATCTTTTCCGCCTCTTCAGCCTGTAGCTCATACGTTTCAATATTCTTTTTCAGTTCTTCTTCACGCTGTTCCAGAGCATCAAGGATTTGCCGGGAGTTTTGGGCAAGTTCTTCGGATTCCAGAATCAGGTTGTTCAGGGCTTCCTGTTGCTGCTTGAACTCCCGCGTATCCAGATGCTTTTTCGCGGAACCGGGCTTCTGCTCGACGCCGCGCTGAATGTCGAAACCCCGGCCTTGCAGATAGAGGGGGAGTTCAGTTTGCAACTTTTTCAGGCTGGCACGGGTATAGATGCTGTTGGCGCTGAGACGTCCGTCCGGCGTCACCGGCACATGAAGAAAGTGCATGTGCCGGCGTTTTTTCATCCATATGCACCATTGCCGAGATGACGTTTTCCGTGCCGACAAAATCTGTAAGATAGGCTGCGGCTTCCTCAAAAAAGCGTCTGGTCTCTTCCTTGCCGATGCGTGTAAAAAAGAACGTGTCCGAACTGACAATCAGGCCGCACAGATGCACGGCGTCCTTGCGCACAGCCTTGACCATGAGCAGGTCGTCAATCCGGTTCTGGATGGCCTGCGCGTAGTTGTCTGAGGCAGATTCGTGGAGATCGTAGTTGCCGGTGCTTCGACTGTAGTCGATGTCGGGGTTGGAATGGCTTTCGCGCTCGCGTCGATTGTGCGACTGGATGCCGCGAATGGCGTCCTTTTTGAATTTGTCCATATGCAGGACGAGGAGTGACATTGTTTTCTCCTTCATTTTTTTGAGGGGGCGACGTGGGCACAGGGGCGAAGCAAGGGATAACGGGAAAAAACGCGCCCACTTTTTTCCCTGTGCCCACTTTTGATTTTTTCATGGGTGGGCGTAACGAACAGGCGTCGCATGGGCATTTGCCCACCTGCCCACCATGCCCACGCGCTTTGGGTACTGTCATGATGATTCGTCATGGTCGCTTTCATCGGGCAAAACGAGGACGTAGGCTCTGACTCTGCCCATGCCGGGCAGTTCACGTTTTGTCGTGTTCTTGTCATCGCTCAGGTGCAGCCATCCGGCGTTGCGGAGAACTGCCGCCGCGCGTCGGGGCGAAAAGCCTTTGATGATCTCGGCCCTGAACGATTCAGGCAATACGATATATTCAGTGACGCCCCGGACGTTACGTCTGAAGCCAACACGGTTGACGCAGGTGGACATTTGGGTGTCCAAATCCTGAAAGCGGCTTGCTCCGTGCTGTTCGATGAACAGGCGCACAGCCGCGAGGATGGCGGTATCCTCGGAAGCGCCGATGCCGCCGCGAGTGGTCAGCCAGTCATGGAAACAGCGTTCGGCGCAGCCCGGAGCGTCAAAATCAGGGGGCAGAATTCCCATCTGCACGGCCAGACCTCCGGCCAGTCCGCAGAGCGCGAAGCGTTGGGCCACGCGCCGCACCTGACCGTCCGCTCCGGCGGGCACAAGACGATTGACCGTGTTGGCAAGAGCCGGTTGCAGCTCGGACAAAACCGTGGTCATGGTGCCGGGTTCGGTCAATTTGTGCAGGAAGGCGCGGCCCGCGTGGCCGTAATGAAAAGAAGTCAACTCCTTGAGGCGATTCGCCACGGCTCCGGCATGGGGAAAACCGTGCAGTTCTGTGAGCATGGACGTATCCACGGGAAGTCCGACAAAGCGGACTTCCTGTCCGCTTCTGGATTTCAGCCCGTTTTCGGCCAGCTTGTCGGCCAGACCGAGTTCTCCGCTGGAGAGAAAGAGCAGACGCCAGGAGTGGGATTTGCGAAGATTGCCTTCGCGGCTGGAACGACCCTTGCCCTGACCGTTGGCCAGCATGTAGGCGCACTCCGCCAGAATCTTGCCGTTGACCTGTCCGACTTCATCCAGAATCAGCACATTGTCGTTGTGCAGGACAGCGATGTTCTCAAGGCCGTTGTCCGTGGCGCGCCAGCTTCGGACGTGTTCCGAGCCGCCCCAGACGGACGCGGCGATCTGGAGGGCCGTTGTCTTGCCCGAAGAACTACCGCCCTCAAACGAGAATCCGCCGCCCTCCAGACCGGCCAGACGCAGCAACGGCCCGGCGAAGGCCGCGCACAGGGCAAAACTGAGCCGAGAATTGCCGATGGAGAGTGCGGCTATATCCCGCCAGCCGTCCAGAGTTCCAGCGGTACGGTACAGATCGCCGTGATGCGCGGATTGCAGGACCACGTTCTCGCCTGAGGTGTTGCCGTACACCGTATCCGGCAGGATGTAGGCGGCATTGTCCCAGCCGGTGCGAGGCACACAGCGAATACGGCGGGTGGGTCGGACGGCTGACAGAAAGTCCATGAGTTTCTTTCTGGTGGAGGGGTTGCCGAACCATCCGCCGGAAGCCAGGGCGCTGTACCAGTCTCCGTTCTGTCGGAAAAGCAATTCAACGGGCATGGGCTAGGTGTGCTTCTTGCCGTCCGGATCAGCCCATTCCAACATGAGGCCCCATTCGTTGCCCTCGCTATCGCGGGTCATGCCTTTCACGGAGAGCGGAGGGCCGATGCGGACTTCGTTTACCTCGCCGTCCGGTTTGGTTTCCAGCTTGTACAGTCCGGCGCGTTTGCCTTCGGACACAAGAAAGAAGCCCTCCGGCATGGGACAATCAACATCCTGTTTTCGTGCCGCTTCCACAACGGCCCAGACAGCCTCAAGGGAACGCAGGCGGTGCAGATCGTTGAAGTCCGTTGTCTTGCCTTCGTGCGCCGGGCAGATGGCCAGCTTGCCGCCCACAGCCCGCGCCGCTCGGGACGCCGCTTCCTTGCCGGGATTCCACGGCGTTCCGTCGGGGTTGAGGGTTTCACAGTCATTGTCCGCGCAAAGCATGATTTCCCGATCAGGGTACCGGGCACGGGCTGCGCGGGCTACGGCTTCCAGATTTCCGGCATTGAAGGCGATCAGCACGGCGTATCCTGTGGCCAGATGCAGGCTTGCCCCTGTGGCGTATCCTTCGGCAATGAGCAACGGGTCGTCCTTGGTGTCGCTTTGCGCAGGAATGGAGAAGAAGCCGCCGGACATTTTGCCGCCCTTGAGAAAAAATTTGTCCGTCCCCTCGGTGGGCTTGTACGGCAGGATGAATTGCAGGCTCTGTATCTGGCCGGATGGGTTCAGCACGGGACCAATAAGCCGCCCGTCCTCCGTTTGTCTCAGGCCGATGGCCGGAGCTTCCTTACGTTGCAGGTAGGGATGGTTGTCCACGGCGGGTCGGGAACGGTTCCAGATGCTTGCGGCCAGCTTTACGGCAGCCTTCCAGCGGCGCTCCTGCTCGGCTCTGGTGTCGGCTTTGGCGGCGGCAAGGCGCTCGTGCAGAGCCTTGCGCTGGGCGGCGCTGAATTCCTTTTTCGGCCTGTCCGTCCACGTTCCCTCATCTCCGGTGCGCCAGTTCTTCCACCAGATGGAGGCCGGAGCGTCCAGAAACGCCTTGTACGTGCCGTCCTTACGGTGGGGCCTGTCCGTTGTGCCGCAGCGGTGAAGGAGGCCATCGGCCAAAACGGCCTCGACCTCCAGCCCCGCTGAACGCAGACACTCGGCAAAACTGTGCAGAATGTCGCCCGCCATCATCTTTTCCTCAGTTGGGGGGCGGAATCTCTGGTATGAACGCAGCGTGACGCAAACCAATCCTCAAGGTCTTCTATGTCATACATGACGCGACTGCCGAGCTTGGTGTAGCGCGGGCCAACTTTTTTACAGCGCCAGCGGGCCAGTGTGCATGTCTTCACGCCGTACATATCGGCAACTTCCTGTGGGGATAATTTTTTGGTTGCCATCAGCATCTCCTTGTATTCAGTCTGAAGTGTGTGAATCCATCCAGAAGCATCTGGAGAGAACACACCCTATGCCCTGAAAAAAATGCTGAACAGGAGGTGCCTTAGCAAAGGCAAAACAAAACCTCCCCTTCTTAGGTCTAAGAAGGAGAGGTTAAATTTTTTCGTGTTATTTTAGTATGTTATATTTGCAAAAATTTAAGGGCGAGGAACCTAAGCAGATCAGGTTTCTTGCCTTTCAGGGATTTTGGGTAGGCGCTCCGCCGTGGTTGATATACTCTTTCGGCATTGCCTTGCGAAAAATTTCTATGTAATTGCCCGGAGCATTTTCAACCCCCAGCGTCTTGCCGATCTCCTTATATTGACGTGTGATTTCATACTTGGCGAGTGGATGCGTGAATTCTCTGGTGGCCTTATTCGCTAATGTGACAAGAATGTGTGTATGTGCTTCCATTTGTTCGATTTCGTTTTTTAATTTGCCTTCTCGTCCCGCTGCGCTGGTATATTTCTCCGTCATTTCCTTGTATTTCTTTTTCAGCTCCTCAATTTCCCTGTTGAATTTTGCGGTATCACAGCTTGGAGCTACACTGCTTCCGCTACACCAGCGCATCTGATTTTGTTCCACAATAGCGGAAAGCTGTGTGGCATCGCAGCAATATTCGGGCGAGCCGAGAGCAAAAAACTTATTGAACCCAAAGAGCATGGGGGAAAGAAAGTTTGAGACTTCACGGCAATCCACGCCGAGCTTTCCTCCCGCCGGAATTGCTTCATGACTTTTGAACACACGAATCCGATAATGACGAAGTGCTTCCAACTGTTCGTGGTTCGTGGAAGCATGCAGCATGAGCATGGCTTCACTCAAACGGATTGCGTGATCCACATGATGTTTGTGCCATGTTCCCACATAGAGCGCACACAACGCGCAGATGCTCCAAACGGCGGCCCCGCCGATCACGACGCACCAGAGCAGTATTAGCGCTACTCCTGCAAGTGAAACTCCTTGCGTAAGTTTAATAACGGTAAACATGGTCGTCAGCCATGCCACGAGAAAGGCAAGACCACAACCCAGAACAGCAATCAGCAGAAATTTGATAATTGAACCGTTGGGAACAAATTTCATGGGAGAATCTCCCATTGTCCGCCCTTGCTGGGACCGATGCGGCGCAAGATGCCCTTTTCCTTGAGCATGGTTGTTCTGTAAAGAATCGTGCGTCGGCTCACGTTTAGAACAGTAGCGAGTTCGGCTGTGGTTATGCGCGGATTGGCGGCGATATGCTCAAGGAGCGCAAAAAGTTCTGGTGCAATTTCCGGTGCAATGTCGTGCAGATTTGCATCAAAAAATCCATTTTTCTGGTGCAAAATCTGCATCTCCGGTGCAAGTTTTGGTGCAACCGTCCCGGTGCTTTCTGCAGGCCGGTGGGGTCTGCGTACAATGGCCTTGAACAGCGAACTCTCCCGATCGTCTTCAAAGTCAATATCCGGCCAT
Organism: uncultured Bilophila sp.; assembly: GCA_959604115.1. Taxonomy (GTDB): domain Bacteria; phylum Desulfobacterota; class Desulfovibrionia; order Desulfovibrionales; family Desulfovibrionaceae; genus Bilophila. The sequence goes on from CAUHBW010000005.1 coordinate 18,579, forward strand.
GCCTCAAGAGCACGCAGAATACCGGAACCGATGCCGTGGTAGGGCAAAAGTCCCTTGGCGGCGTAGGAAATCAGAATGGGATTGCGGATATTGGAATTGCCGGTTTTGATATTGGCTATAGTCAGATTGTTCGGCAGAGTGCCGGGGCTGACAATTTCCACGCGGTCATCAAAGATGAAAATGCGGATGGGCGCGCTGACAAGATAATCCCTGTGTACAAGGGCATTGACCAGCAGTTCCTCAAAAACCTGTTCCGGTATTTCCGGCGTGCCCGGTGAGTTGACGCCATTCTTGCCCTGCACCTTGTGCAGGTTGCGCATGACAAAAGCCAGAGCGTCCTTGAAAAGTCTGCTCAACGGGCCTTCAAAATCCTCGGTGTCGTCATAGCGGTCGGCATGAATGGCAATTCCCGGAAAGCGGACGCCTTTTGCCACGAACTGCGGAAAAATCAGCTCCGGCTGTTCGGCAAAAAGCAGCACTCCGGCCAGGTTGAGATTTCCATCGCCGGCGGCGAGATTCAGATTTTGCAGCAGGCGCAGTTGTTCAGCATGGGTATCCGGGAAATCACTGTTATACCGCTTTTTCAAAAAATCCCGGAACAGGAGCTTGTCCAGTCTGTCGGTGCCCGCCTTTGTGGGCAATTCATCGGCATGGAATTGGCTGGTATATTGAAAAAGACGGCGCAGTTCCTCCTTTGAATTGATACGTCGCTTGTCTGCCCCGGCTTTCAGCCAGATGACGCCTTTTCTGTCAAAATAGGGTTTATCCATTCCTGACGGAACGGTCAGGGCGATAACCACATTTCCATTTTCAAGAAGAATGTTCTGCGTCTGCACCACAAGCGGGCTGCGGACATGCTGGCTGGCGGCGTTGCTGATCAACTGGTTCGCATCATGTACTTCTTGGGATGTTATGCCGGAGATGGTTCCATCATCTTGCACGCCGATAAAGATGACGCCGCCGTTGGCATTGGCGAAGGCAGCCATTTCCGCAGCCAGAGAATCCGCATTGTCGATTCGGGACTTGAACTGGCGTGTGCTGTCCTCGCCTGCGGCAGCCTGTTCCCTGAGCGTCTGAAGTGTGAATGCCATGCCGGCTCCTTACAACAATATCTTTTTCCTGTGTTCTGCGTACACGATAATTGGAACAGCCGCAAAAACTACCGTTGCCCGGACAGGACATCCGCCGCCGCGTTGCTGGCAGCGACCAGTGTTTCCGGCAGGAATTGAGCATATTTTTTCTTGGTGAAATCCACATTCTTGTGCGTCAGCATTTCCGAGATCATGTCCATGCTGAATTTGCCACTGTTGGCAAGGCTCACGGCAAAATGATGGCGCAGCCCGTGGAAGGGCCGGAACTTGGGCGGTAGGCCCGCCGCCTTGCGGAAACGGTCAACCGCTGTGCAATCCTTGCGCATTTCGCCATTTTTGCCGGGGAAGACATAGGGGCTGCCGGGGAAATACTCATCGCGCCATGCCATTTGTTCTTGCAACAGCTTTTCCACCAGAGAACTCATGCCGATGGAGAGGGTTTTTCTGCCCTTGGGATCGCGCAAACGAATAAGCTTGAGGTCAAAGGCCACGTCCTCATCTTGCAGTTTGAACATCTCTCCGCGCCGCATTCCGGTAAAAAAGGCCAGCAAGAGCATATTGCCCACATCGCGGGCGGGCCATGTGCGGGCACAATCCAGAAAACGGCGAGTTTCTTCCGGCGTCAGATGTTCAATGACTTCATTGTCCTTAACGGGCATTTCAATCTGAAAGGCAAGATTGGGGCAGCGGTTGGTCTTGACGCCAAAATTGATGATGCGCCGCAGAAGCTCAAGAGCATTCCAGAGTGTGGCCGGTTTGCGCTCGCTTAAGGATTTGCGCAGCTCCTCCACCATCTGGGGCGTGATTTCCGAGACGCTTCGCTTGCCGAACAATGGGTTGAGATGTTTGAGGTAACGGTTGCGATCTGTGGTCAGCCCCTTGAGCGTCGGCCCCTTGATGTCAAAATAGGCGTCCGCCATTTCGGCAAAGGGCTTGTCTTTTTCAGCCTGTTCACGGCGGATTTTTTTGGCAGTTTTGACTTCCTCGCCATGTCTGATGGCCTTTATCCGCTCAGCACGAATCTCCGCCGCCACGTCCGGCCCGTATCCTTCGGAAATCTTGCCTACCTTTTCCCAGATGAGGCGGCGACCGGATTTAAACGTGATATAGAAACACAGGTCTGGCGCGCCATTATACATTTCTGACGTTTCGTACACATAAACGCCTGCCCACTTCTTGGGGTGGTATCGCCGTTTTTGGGTAGCCATGAACTGCCTTGGGTTGTGGTTCATACGCAGGAGCAGGTTTTAACCGGCAAAATTTTTCTAACCTATTTCTAACCACACCGTCAATTTCTAACCATTCAGGTCAATGTGTGACAAAATCTTATTTTTGATAACTTATTGAAAATAAAAATAAATCAAAGAGTATTCATCTGTGTCAAACTCTTTCAAATTCTGTCAAAAAGGGCTCATAACCCGAAGGTCGTAGGTTCAAATCCTGCCCCCACAACCAGTGAATGCAAGCCCTCATGAGTTTTTCTCATGAGGGCTTTTTCTTATGGGTTTTAGCCTGTTGAGGGAGCGCGGCGACCGAAACGATAACCCACCCGCTATGCGGGTGGGTTATCGTCATCCCTTTTCAGGGAAACGGGGCCCGGACGCCTTCGTTCAGTTCCGCCTCAGGGTTTCGTCGACAAGGGCGAGTTCTTCCCTGATCGCAATGTGCTGCGGGCAGACCTGTTCGCACTTGCCGCATTTGACGCATTCCCCGGCCCTTTTTTTCCCGTGCCCGATGACCAGCCAGTTTTCCTGCGCAAGGGCGGCTTCCCGGTTCTTGTACAGGGTAAGGTAGTTCATCGCGGTGAACGAACCGGATATCCCGATGTCGTTCGGGCAGGCCTTCGCGCAGTAGTTGCAGGATGTGCAGGGGATCAGCGGAATGCGGCCGAGGGCCTCGCGGGCCGCCTCCAGCGTGGCCCTTTCCTCTTCGGACAAGGGGGCGAACCGTTCCATATAGGAAAGGTTGTCTTCCATCTGCTCCAGCGTGCTCATGCCGGACAGCACGGTGATCACGCCTTCGAGGCTCGCCGCGAAACGGATGGCCCACGACGCGCAGGACGCGTTCGGGTCCGCCTTCCGAAAAACCTCCGCCACGGATTCCGGCGGTGTGGCGAGCATCCCCCCCTTGACCGGTTCCATGATCACCACGGGCTTTCCGTATTTCCTCGCCACCTCGTAACAGGCGCGGGACTGGACCGCCGGGTTTTCCCAGTCCGCGTAGTTGATCTGCAGCTGCACGAATTCCATTTCCGGGTGGGCCTTCAGAATGGCCTCAAGCTCTTCCGGCGTGGAGTGGAAGGAAAAGCCCACATGCTGGATGGCTCCCTCCCGCTTTTTTTCCTGAACGAAATCCCACATTCCGAAGTCGTCGAAAAAGCGCGTCCGGGTTTCCCCGAGATTGTGCAGCAGATAGAAGTCGAAGTAGCCCGCTCCCGTCTGGCGGAGCGACGTTTCGAACTGTTCTACGGCGTCTTCCCGGCTCTTGCACTTGATCCATGCGGCGTTCTTGGTCGCCAGCTGAAAGGACGCTCTGGGATATCGTTCCACAAGGGCCCGCCGGATGGCGTCTTCGCTGCCGGGGTAGGCCCATGCCGTATCGAAGTAGGTAAATCCGGCGGCGAGAAACCGATCCACCATCGTCTTGACCTGTTCCACATCGATGGCGTCGCCGTTCTTGGGCAGGCGCATCAGACCGAAGCCGAGCTTCCTTATCGTTTCTCCCAAATAAGCCATGTGATTCCTCCCTTGTCGGAAATGGGTGCGGTGCAGCGTCCGGAATCCGGTCAGCGCTGCAAGGGGATTGTGAACGTTTCCAGTCGCAGGGGCGCCGGACCGGGGTGGGGTCTGGCGTTCCCGTCGAGCTTCTTGCTGTGTAACCAGTCTTCCATGAGATCCGCAATCTCCAGATTGTTCAGATCGGCGAACGGCACGTGCGTGTTGCCCGTGATGCCGATCTCCGGAAGCAGGAGCAGCGTGGCGTCGCCCCCGTGGCGGTTGACCGTATCCACGAACTGGCGGGCGCGCGTTCCGGCTATCCGCCAGACGTCCACGTTGAAGATGTCGCTCGGCTCTTTGGCGATGTTGTCCCCATAGATGACGATGATGGGGATGCGGGTCAGCTTCATGAACTCGGCCTCCGAAACCCGGATCGGCTGGAGCCGTTCGTTGGCCAGCGCGTTCTTGAACGGGACGTCGGCAAGCGTTTCCCCTTCCGGGAACACGAACTGTCCGGGTTCCCATGCCACGACGGCTCTGGCGTTGTCCGAGGCCATCGCCGCGAACCAGCCGTACTGCCCGCTGTTGGAGTGCGTGAGGAGGATCGCCGGTCCGGTCCGGTCGAGCAGGGCGGCGACGGTCTTGCCCATGTACTCGCGGTAGGCGTTGGTGCGCGGCTCCTCGCCGGTGTTGAACGTCTGCTGGCGGAAGAACTGATCCACGGCGGCGGGGCTGAGAGGAAACCGCACGCCGGGGTAGAGCGTCGCCTTGTGTCCGGGCTCCCACACGCCGTTTCGGAAGGCGTTCCAGACGCCGCCCTCGCGAGCCGAGGTGGGAACGGCGCTCGGATCGTCCGCGCCGCTCCTCGTATACCCGGCCCTGCCGCGTCTCGGCTGGTCCATAATATAGACCGGCCAGCCGCGCCGGGTCAGAATGGCCTGAAACCCTTCCCGCCCGTCCGGGGTCGATTCCCAGCTTCTGCCGGACTGTCCCATGCCGTGCCACAGGACCAGCGGGTATTCCCGCGCGTTTTTGGGGATGTAGAACTGGGCATAGCCGTGATCCCCGTGAAAGGTGTCCCCGTTTTCCAGCCGGTCCACCGTCCCTCCGAAGAGCAGGCTTCCCATGGTGTTCAGGACAATGGGCCTGTCGTCCCCACGGTCCGCCGCCGCGCCGTTCGGCGGAAACGCCAGCGCGAGGGACAACGTCAGCGCCATCGCCCCGCCCAACGTTGAGAGCAATCTTTTCATATCAACCTCCTGAAGTGAGTGCAGGCCCGAAATATAGCCGCATGGAGGCGGGGGAAATAGGGCATTCCTCCGAATGTTCTGCCCATTCCTCCATACCCGGTGACGAAAGAGGCGATGTATGCCATGAAGGAACGGACGGAAAAACGCGCGGAGCACCCGCCGCGCCCGCAGAGAGACAGGGAATGCCCGCGATCGCCGATTCTGCGGCATCCGTTTGAACGCTGCCCGTTTCTCCGCCCGGACGGCGGATCGTTGAAGAGACTCTCCGCGAAACACGACGAAACGAAAGAGGATGCGATGACAACGCCCGTACGCGTGAACGCCGACAACAACTGGGCCATTCTCAAGGACATCATTCTGCGGAATACCGCCGCCAGTTCCGGGAGCTATCCGACGCCGATCAAGGGATTCCTGTTTCACCGGCAGGTGAGCAACGCCGATCCCAAGCCGCATTTCTCCGAGCCGGTCATTATCGTAGTGGTGCAGGGAAAGAAACTCGTGCGGATCGGTCTGGAGGACCGCCTCTACGGCGAAAACGTCTGCTTCGTCGCCGGGGTGGACATGCCGATAGCAAGTTGCGTGATGGAAGCCCGAGAAGATCGGCCCTATCTGTCCCTGTCGCTGTATCTGGACGCCGGGCTCATCGCCGCTCTGGCGTCTCAGGTTCCGCCCTCGGCGGAAGGCGTCGGAGCGTTCCGGGGCGCGGGGACGCATACCCTCGAACCGGACCTGCTGGATTCCTTTGTCCGGCTGGCCGAGCTGGCGGAAAAGCCGGAACAGGTTCCGGTCATGGAGGCTTTGCTGCTCCGGGAGATCCATTACCGGCTGCTGATCGGGCCGTTCGGCGGCGCGCTGCGAACGCTCAATACGTTCGGCTCGCAGGGCCATCAGATCACCCGGGCCATCGCGTGGCTGAAGGAGAACTACAAGGAGCCGCTGCTCGTGGAAGACCTCGCCAGCCGGTCGAACATGGCTCCGTCGACCTTTCACAAATATTTCAAGGAAATCACGACCCTCAGTCCGCTCCAGTACCAGAAGCGCCTCCGGCTCGGGGAAGCCCGGCGCCTTATGCTCTCGGAAGGGTACGACGTGACGCAGGCCGCTATGAGCGTGGGCTACGAAAGCGCCACGCAGTTTATCAGGGAGTACAAGCGGCTGTACGGCGAGCCGCCGCGCAGGAATATCATGGCCATAAAGAATATGGCGGCGGGCGAGGCGGGGTGGGTGGCCATGTGACGAGTCGCGCCGAGCGTCCGGCGGTCATGCGCCGGGGGGACGTCGTGCGGCTTCCGCCGGGCATCGCGGCGCATCCGCGGAACGGTCGGACACGGCGTCCCCCATCAGGCCGCAGGGTGGGCGTGAGCGGACGCGGCCTGTTCAAAATGTTATAATTGTTAAAAAAACGATACAGAATGCGTATGGCATTTTGAACATGGAGGAATATCTGAAGACCGCTATTTTTAAAGACGTATGATCACGCTGTGTTATAAACACGAAC
>CAUHBW010000006.1 GCA_959604115.1 uncultured Bilophila sp.
ACTATAAAGAAATGGAAACCTTGGAAGTGGACACGGTCGCGCTGTGGGACAGCCTGCAGAAGACCTGCAAGTCCCGCACGCTGACGTGGCTCGAAATCTGTGCCCACTGCGGCCTGTGCGCGAACAGCTGCTTCCTGTACATGGCGAACAACCGCGATCCCAAGCAGGTGCCGTCCTACAAGATCCAGTCCACGCTCGGTGAGATGATCCGCCGCAAGGGACAGGTCGACACGCAGTTCATGATCAACGCAATGGAAGTGGCGTGGGCGAAGTGCACCTGCTGCAACCGCTGCGGCACGTACTGCCCGCACGGCATCGACATGGGCGTGATGTTCAGCTACCTGCGCGGCATTCTGTACGCTCAGGGCTTCGTGCCGTGGGAGCTCAAGATCGGCGCCGGCATGCACCGCGTCTACGGCGCCCAGATGGACGTGACCACCGAAGACTGGGTGGACACCTGCGAATGGATGGCCGACGAAAACTCGGAAGAGTGGCCGGGGCTTGAAATTCCGGTGGACAAGGAAGACTGCGACGTCATGTACATCCTGAACGCCCGCGAACCCAAGCACTACCCCGAAGACGTGGCGCAGGCCGCCATTCTCTTCCACGTGGCGGGCGAAAAGTGGACCGTGCCTTCCGTGGGCTGGGAAAACACCTCCCTGTCCATGTTCGCAGGGGACTGGGAAGCGTGCGCCAACAACGTGAAGCGCATCTACGGCGCGGTCGATCGGCTGCGTCCCAAGATGGTCGTGGGTACGGAATGCGGTCACGCGCACCGCGCCACGGTCGTCGAAGGCCCCTACTGGGCGGGTCGTGAAGACGGCAAGCCGCCGGTCCCGTTCCTGCACTACGTGGAATGGCTCGCCGACGCGCTCCGCAAGGGCAAGATCAAGATCGACCCCGCCAAGCGTCTCAAGATGCCCGTGACCCTGCAGGACTCGTGCAACTACATCCGTAACCACGGTCTTGCCGAGCACACCCGCTACATCATGAGCCAGATCGCGGAGGACTTCCGCGAAATGAAGTGCAACCGCGAAGACAACTTCTGCTGTGGCGGCGGCGGCGGCTTCAACGGCATCGGCAAGTTCCGCCCGCAGCGCGACAAGGGCCTGTACATGAAGTTGCAGCAGATCCGCGAAACCGGCGCCAAGCTGGTCATCTCGCCCTGCCACAACTGCTGGGACGCCATCCGCGACATGATGGAAGTGTACAACGTGCACGACATCAAGTGGAGCTTCCTCAAGCCCATCATCATCGACATGATGATCGTCCCCGATCACCTCAAGCCGCATGATGACGACGAATAGTCCGTAATCACCGGGGCCGGGAGAAGGAACGCTTCTTCCGGCCCCTTTCGTATCCTCCCCCTTTCGTATCCTCCCGCGTTCGCCTACGGACGACATTCCACGTTGGCCTGCGGGGACGGACCACGCACTGTCCTGAGAAGAAAAGAACAACGCCCCGGATCGGAAGATTCGGGGCGTTGTCGCGTGGCGAGAGGAGCCGCGCAAGGAGGAGCGGAGCGTTTCAGGGAAACATTTCCTCTGTGGCGGAGCGCTGTTGAGGGGAACGCCGCCGGAGGGATTGAACCACTTCGGGCCCGGCGCGCCATACGACGCCGTCCTGAGGCCCGTTATAAACGTCTTGAGTGAGGTAGGGATGGGGTTTGGGGAAGGGGAGGAGAAGCCCTTCTCCAGAAGGCTTCTCCTCCCCTTCCCCAATGCTTCAGCCCATCTTCTTCAAAGACTTCCGGTAAATCTTCTCGATGCGCTCGGGCGTGGCGGGCACGGGCGCAACGGAGAGGAGCAGATCGAGCGACGGGGTGTGACGTGCCAGATCGCACAGCCGCGCGATGTCGTTTTCGGTGAAACCCTCGTCTTCGAGCTTCTGCGGCACGCCCATGTCGGCGAGCCACGTTTCAAGCCCTCTGGCGGCCTTGTGGGCCTCGTCGGGCGTTCCCTTGAGGTCGGGCATCAGAGGCCGCAGAACCGTGCCCAGCGTGGCCGCACAGGCCGGATAACACTCCTCGACGATGGCGGGTACGATCATGGACAAACCGAGGCCGTGCGCCAGTTCGGGCTTCAAGCCGCTGAGGGGATGCTCCAGCGCGTGGGTGAAGTGCAGCAGGCCGTTGTCGAACGCCGTGCCCGCGATCATGGAGGCATAGGTCAGGCAGTAGCGCGCCTTGAGATCTTCGGGGTCGGCAAGCGCTCTGGGCAGGTACTTCGCCACGAGGCGGATGGTTTCCTCGGCCAGCATGACGGACAGCGGATTGGCGGCGGTCGAGGTCGCGGCCTCGATGACGTGGTTCACGGCGTCGATGGACACGTAGCGCGTCTGCTTCGGCGAGAGCTTGGTCATCAGGCCCGGATCGTCGATGGAGAACAGCGGGTACAGGCAATCGTAGGCGATGGCGGGCTTGTAGTTCAGTCTGGTGATGCTCGCCACGGCGAAGCGGTCCACTTCGCTGCCCGTACCGTGCGTCAGGTTGATGACGACGATGGGCACGGCGGTGGTGGGCGTGAACGCGAAGGTATACAGCTCTTCCGCCGTCCTGCCGGGATTGGCCAGCATGATGGCCGCGCTCTTGCCCGCGTCGATGGGGCTGCCGCCGCCGATGCACAGGACGGCCTGCGCTCCCGCCGCCCTGCCGAGGGCCGTGGCTTCGTCGATGGCGTCCGTGGTGGGATTGGGAGTAACCTTGTCGTACAGGGTAATGCGGATGCCGTGCTTGTCGCAGGCCGCGGTCACGTAATCCCAAGCCCCCGTGAGTTTGTAGGAACGACCGCCGGTCACGCACAGGATGGACTCGATGCCTCCGGCCTTGAGTTCACCGACGATGTCGTCGATCTTGGCGATGGCGCCGACTCCGAGATAGGCTGTTGTCTTCGTACGGATTTCCTTGACGGCGCGTTCATCGAACTGGGCATCCCACATGACCGACTCCTTTATGTGTATTCGTGTTAGATTGAATAATCAAACAAATTGTTCTTTTATTCACTAATTAGTCTCGGGGCAGGTGATTGTCAAGTTATAATTTGCACAAAAAGAATAGTTGAAAGATCATTTTGAGAATTCCCGAGAACGAACAGAAAAAACGTAAGAAAGACAAGAATGTTATGGAGAAAAAAGGAAACGCTTCGGCCGGCGGACGGCGGGAAGGCCGCCGTACCGTGGAAGCCGCGAGCGGAAAGCGAGAGTCCGCGGGTATCTACAAGGGGCTCAGGGGGCGTGCGGAGCAGGGCGGCGAAGGCCGGGGAAGACGCGGCGTGCGGCGAACTGTTCTTGTTGCGAGAGGCCGCAATTGACGAACATGCGCGTCAGGAGGCGAATGGGCGCAGTTGGCTGGGCCTCGCGGGGAAGCCCGCACGGTGCGGATGTTCATGCGCGCAGCATAAGAGGAATGAGCGGAACCGGCGGCGCGGAGGCGGTGGAGAAAAGTCTCGGACTGAGGCCGCCAAGGGTGATATTTCGCTGCGTTCGTTTTTCGGCAACGGGGAAGGGGCTCTTGCGGGGCGGCTCCGCTCCGGGTAACCTTTCCGGCGAAGAAAGGAGCAATGACATGAACGGTCTTTTGAAATCTCTCCCCGCGTGGCTGGTGGGCGTCTATCTGGCTACGGGGCTTATGGACGGAACGTGGAACCCGCTGGACTGGAACGGGCAACAGTGGGCGGCGGCCGTGCTGGCAGGCGTCATCGTATTGATTGGCTCGTGGGCGTGGAACCGGTGGAAGGCGAAGAGGGGCTAGTTGCCCATGTCGTTCCGGGAGTTGCCCGGACAAAACGTTCGGAGCCCGCGTCCATTTTTTCAGGATAGCCCCGTTACCCGTATCCGGGACGCCGGGCGCAGTATTCTTGTGTGTCTTGCGCCGACCTCCTGCTGAAGGTCGTTCCCCCTCCAAGGCCACGGTTCCGGTGAGCCGTCAGGCGATATCCGGCGATGTTTGAAAAGACGGTGCCACTATGAACATAATCGCTCACATCCATAATGATTTTCAGGAAAAATTCGGTATTCCCCGGCAAAGCGGCGTCGTGGAGACGGCATTGTCCGAGATTGTTTTTGAACCGGCCTACCGGAGTGCGGAGGCGTTGCGGGGGCTGGAAGGTTTTTCCCATATCTGGCTGATCTGGGCGTTTTCCGCATCCGTGGGCAAAGGCTGGTCGCCTACGGTCCGGCCTCCGCGTTTGGGCGGCAATGCGCGGGTGGGCGTTTTTGCCTCGCGCTCTCCGTTCCGTCCGAATCCGTTGGGGCTGTCGGCGGTGAAGCTGGAGGATATCGTGCTTCAGTCCCCGGATGGGCCGTTGCTACGGGTTTCCGGGGCCGATCTGCTGCACGGAACGCCGATTTTCGATATAAAGCCCTACCTTCCCTATGCCGACTGTATCCCGCAGGCGACAGGCGGTTTTGCGGGAGCAAGACCGGAGCCGCGGCTTGCGGTGTGCGCCGCGCCGGAAGTTCTGCAAGGACTCCCGGCAGACAAATGGACGACGTTGCGCGAGGTTCTGGCTCTTGATCCGCGCCCGCCTTATCAGGATGATCCCGAGCGAATTTACGGATTCGCCTTTGCCGGGCGCAATGTCAGGTTCCGGGTGAACGGTTCGACGCTTGAGGTGCTTTCCATTGATGCGGCAGGGGAGAAGTTTTCGTGATGAGGGAACCCCGACTGAACGCCGCTCAGCCGCCAGCAAAAGTCCCCGCTCCATGAACCGGGGCGGGGTACGCTGCGGAAGGCGGGGAGCGGCGATGGTTGTGCCGCCATGAGGGGAGGGCTGTGTACGGTGCCGGACGCGGGCCATGTCTCCCCGGCAGAGGGCAGGGTATGAACGTTCACGGCTGTCCACTTCATATCCGGAAAAAGCGGTGCGGGAGTGGGACCGAGCGGCAGACAACGAAAAAAGCCTTTACGGTTATTCACCGTAAAGGCTTAAATTTCGTGGAGCCTTTGTCCAGAATTGAACTGGAGACCTCATCCTTACCAAGGATGCGCTCTACCAACTGAGCTACAAAGGCATTTTGGTGTGTCGCGCTAGTCGCTGTCGACGAAGAAGCTTTTAGCTTGATACCCCGTCTTCGTCAAGCTTTTTTTCAACATTTTTTTCTGCGGGGCACAATCCGCGTTCACTGGAGCGGACAAACTGTACGAATTCCATGAGTTGCGGCATGGAGGCGTATTCGCCGGCGAGCATGTCCAATGCTTCGGATCGGGGCATTTCGCTGCGCCAGATCAGTCGGAAAGCCTGTTTGAAGGCCGCGATGGTTTCGCGTCCGACTTCGGCCCGGCGCAGGCCCACGAGGTTGGGGCCGTGCACGAGCGCGCGGCTGCCCGCGGCCAGCATCCACGGGGGAAGATCCTGCGCGACGCCGGTCATGCCGCCTACGAAGGCGTGCGTGCCGATGTGGCAGAACTGGTGCACGGCGGAGAGCCCGCCGATGATCGCGAAGTTGTCCACCTGAACATGGCCGCCGAGGGTCGCCCCGTTGGACAGCACGATGTCGCTGCCGAGGAGGCAGTCGTGGGCGATGTGCGTGTAGGCCATGCACAGGTTGCGGCTGCCGATGCGGGTGAGGCCGCCTCCGCCCTGCGTGCCTCTGTGGAGGGTGGCGAATTCACGGATGCGGTTGCCGTCGCCGATTTCCAGCCACGTCTCCTCGCCCTGAAACTTGAGATCCTGCGGTTCGCCGCCGACCATGGCGTGGGAGTGGATGTGGTTGCCCGTGCCCATCTTCGTGTAGTTCTTGATGACGGCGTGGGAGTCGATGCGGCAGCGATCGCCGATGACGACGTGCTCTTCAATGACCGCATAGGGGCCTATTTCCACGTCCGCGCCGATCTTCGCGCCGGGATGCACGATGGCGGTGGGGTGGATGCCCTGGGGAGGAGCCATGTTGCAACAGCTCATTACATTTCACTCCGGTCGGTTACGGCGGCGGTCAGTTCGGCTTCGGCGGCAAGGGCGCCGTCCACGTAGGCGCGGCCTTCCATCTTCCACAGCTTCAGCTTGTGGCGGATGAGGCGGCATTCGAGGTCCAGACGATCGCCGGGGAAGACCGGGCGGCGGAAGCGGACCTTTTCGAGTCCGGAAAAGAGAAAGAGCTTATTAGCCGTTTCGGACGGATCGAAACCATGCAACACCAGCAGGCCGCCGGCCTGCGCCATGGCTTCGACGATGAGCACGCCGGGCATGACCGGAACGCCGGGGAAATGCCCCTGAAAGAACGGCTCGTTGAAGCTGACGCACTTGTGGGCTTTGATGTATTCCCCGTCCACGATCTCGTTGACCCGGTCCACGAGAAGGAAGGGGTAGCGGTGGGGAAGAAGGTCCAGAATCTTGCGGATGTCGAACGAGACAGACTGGTCCATGCTGTGTGTTCCTTGAAGTCAGAAGGTTAGGCGTCCGGCTTGCCGCCCTTGAGTTCCTCCAGTTCCTTTTCAAGTTTGGACAGACGCTTGAAAAGTTCCGGATAGCGGGGCATGAGAGTGAGCGTGCGCATGTAGGTGCGCTGGTCCACGGCGGGCGTGCCGCCGACGACGACGTTGCCCGGAATGTCCTTGGCGACGCCGGACTGGGGGCCGATGGTGACGTTGTCGCCGATATGCAGGTGCCCTGCGACGCCGACCTGACCGGCAAGCGTGCAGTTGTCCCCGATGGTCGTGGAGCCGGAAATCCCGACCTGAGACACGATGAAGCCGTTGCGGCCTATCCGCACATTATGCCCGATCTGGGCGAGATTGTCGATTTTGGTGCCGTCGCCCACGCGGGTGGTGTCCAGCACGGCCCGGTCCACGGCGGCGTTGGCGCCGACCTCGACCGCATTGCCGATGGCGACGCGGCCCACTTGCGGGATTTTCTGGATGCCGGCGGGCGTGCGCGCGAAGCCGAAGCCGTCCGCGCCGAGCACGGAACCGGGGTGCAGGATGCAGTTTTCGCCGACCTGCGTTCCCGCCATGAGCACGGCGTTGGGATAGACGGTGGTGCCCTTGCCTATGCGGACGTTCTCGCCCACGTAGACGCCGGGGAACAGCTTGACGCCGCTTTCCACCACGGCATGGGGACCGATGTAGACGAAGGGATAGACGGTGGCCCCTTCGCCGACGGCGGCTTCGGGGTGGATGAAGGCCAACGGGCTGATCCCGGAAAAGCTGCCCTGCGGGGCGGCGAAAAGTTCCAGAACGCGACCGAAGTCCTGATAGGGATTTTCGCTGATCAGCGCGCGCTTGACGTCCCCGGCATGCTCGGGACGGACAATGACGGCGCCAGCTCGCGTTGCCGCGAGCTGGTCAGCGTATTTGGGGTTTGCCAGAAAGCTCACTTCGTCGGGTCCGGCGCCCTCAAGGGTGTTGACGCCGATGACGTCGGCGTCTTCGCCCTGAAGAGTCAAGCCGAGCCGGGCCGCGATTTCGGAGAGTTTACGGGCAACCATTTACTTCCTGCCGGACTTGGGTTCGGGGAACTTGCTGCCGCCGGCCTTCCAGAGACGGTTCACTTCCGCGAGCACGGGCTTGGTGATGTCGAGGGTCGGGGTCGCGTACATCACGCTGCCGGCGGCGGCGTCGAGGATGAGGTCGAGCTTCTGCTGCTTGGCGATCGTGGTGGCGGCGTCGTAGATCTGCTGAGCCATGCTCTGGCGGATCTGGTTTTCGGTGTTTTCGACCTTGCGGGCGAAGTTGCGGGACTTTTCTTCAAAGGAACGGCGCAGGCGGAGGAATTCCATCTGCTTTTCCTCGCGTTCCTTGGCGGACATTTTGGCGACCTGAGCCTGGAGGGCCTCACCCTTGGACTGGAGATCCTTCGCCTGCTTTTCGAGCTGCGACTTTTCCGCGCCGAACTGGGACTGCAGCTTCTGCTGGGCGGCCTTGGCGGCGTCGCTGTCCATGGCGACGGCCTGGGAATTGAAGACGCCGATTTTCATGTCGGCGAAAGCGGAACCCGCCATCAGGACGCAAGCCACAAGAGCAAGGGACAATACTCTGAACATACTCTTCTCCTTGAATGTACAGACAATAGCGGGATGAAGCCCGCAGATCGCAATGGATAGCCTTCAACGCGTGAGTCGTCAAGCCGTGCCGCGTCGCAGACGGGGAAAGAGAAAGGCGATCAGGAAACAATAAACATATTGTTTTTCAGCATGTTGAAAGCAGAGCTCGCGGCAAGGCCGGAACGGCGGGGAGGAGAAAACCTTTCTTGGGGAACGATTCTTTCCCGCGTTTTCTCTTTCAGGAACGTTTTTCCGCGGCGTATCCCGTTTTTCGGCCTTCCCGCGATGGAAAAACGCATGTCGAACGTGACGCTCCGGAAATGCTCCGGCAACCGGATATGCCGTTCCTTTCTTTCCAGCCTCACGGGTCGCATACCCTTTCAGACCTGTCCGCGCGGACGTGCTTCCGTAACCGAGGGGGAATTCTTTTCCCTCAGCGGGCAAGGGCGTCGCCCTATTTCTGGGCGCTCTCCAGACTGCCCATGTAGGCGACGACGCCGGACGCCAGCCCTTCGGCAAGTGCCTGCCGATAGGCGGGCACGGCGAGATTCTTCGCTTCCTGCGGGTTGGAGCAGTAGCCGACCTCCACGAGCACGCCGGGCATGGACGCGCCGAGCAGCACCTTGAACGGCGCGGCCTTGACCCCGCCGTTCCGGACCGTGAAGGTCTTTTCCTTCATGATGGACAGCGAACATTTCTGGATCGTCTCCGCAAGACGCCGCGACTCCTGCGCCCGCGAACCGGGCGCGGCCGCCGCGTCTCCGGCCTTGTGCCCGCCGTTGGCGTTTTCCAGTCCGGCGAGCTTGTTCGCGTCCGTGTTGCTGGCGACGTCGGGGAAATAGGTTTCCAGCCCGCAGGCCGCTTCGTTGGGGTTGGCGTTGACGTGGATGGACAGCAGCACGTCGGCCCGCGCCTGATTGGCCTTATAGGAGCGGGTCGCCAGCGAAACCCACGTGTTGTCGGTACGCGTGTAACGGACCTGCAACCCTTTGGACGCGAGGATGGCCCCCACGCGCTTGGCGATGTCCAGCGTGACGTCGCGCTCGACGATGCCGTTGTGGACCGTGCCGGGGTCCTTGCCGCCGTGCCCCGCGTCGATCATGACGGTGCGGGCCGAGAACCGGAAAAGCGGATCGCTTGATTGCAGCGCCTGGCCGATGGCGATGCCGCGCGGCAGCCCGGCGTCCGTGGTCGAGGTCGTGATGACGATACGGAACGGCGAAGTTTCGGTGTTGACCGTGAACCGCTTTACCGTCCGGAAGTCGAGCAGCAGCCGGGTCTTGTCCGGGGAGGAGAGGTCAAGGCGCATGCGGCGCAGGGAACTGCCCTGCACCTTGATGCCGGGCCGGATGGTCGGGGCGGGATTGACGCCGGACAGATCCACGATGATCCGGTTGGGCAGGTCTTTCTTCTTGTTGCCGCTCTGCGAGGAGACGGACCAGATGATGGGCCGGTCGAATTCCAGCGTGACGACGGCCAGCCCCTTGCGGTTTTCCCAGCTCATGTCGGTGAGCAGCGCGGCGTTTTTCTTGCCGGGCGTGCTGTTTTTGGCGGCTTCGAGCGCGGTGTTCATGCGCTGGGCGTAGAGTTTGGCCTCGGGGGCCACGTCGCCGCGCGGATAGCGGGTCTGGATGGCGTTCAGCGCCTCCCGCGCTCCGGGCGCGTCGCCGAAACGTTCCGCCTTGATGCGGGCGATGTGGAACAGGGCGTCGTCGGCCAGCACGTGGGCGGCGTAGCTTTTGAGAAACAGCTCGTAGCGGGCGATGGCCGTCTGCGCGTCCTGCCGCAGCATGGAACGGGAGGCCAGCTCCTCCATCGCGAGAGCCGAGCGGTACAACGCCGCAGGCCGGTTGCGCCAGCGGGGATGCTTTTCATACAGATCAAGAAAGGACTGGGCGATGGTTTCCCACGGCTCCCGCCAGCCGCCGCGTTTGGCGTCGTTTTTGAGCAGGTCCATGTCCCGCTTGGTCTTTTCGTACTGCTGCTCGAAGGAGGGCGCCGCGTGCGCGTCTGGAAGGGAGGCGAACAGAAAAAACGCCGCGCAGGCTGCCAGAAGCAGCCGAAGCGCGATCCGGGCGGCTCCGCCGAAAAGCGGAGCGTCGTTCGGGGGGCTGGCGGCGGATATGGTCATGAAGGGAGGGGGAATCCTGTGCTGGCGGTGACGCCGCGCCGGGAGACGCGGACGAAGGCGAGAAGGGGCCCTTCCGTGGAAGGGCCCCCGTATATCCTAGAAGAACTGACCCATGGAGAACTCGAACCGTCCGCCGGGGTTTTCGCCCTTGACGTTCTTGTCCAGCGGGTAGCCGTAGGCGAAGCGCAGGTCGCCCATGGGCGAACGCCACCGGAGTTCGAGGCCGACCGACTTCTTCAGGTCGCTGAAGGGATCGGACTGCTGCTTGGAGTCGATGTTGTAGCCGATGTCGAAGAACGGGACGAGGGCGATGCCCATTTCCGGATGGATCGTCCAGATGTATTCGAGGTTCAGGAAGCCCATGCGGTCGCCGCCGATTTCGTCGTCGTATTCGGGGTCGCGCGGGGCGAGGTCTTCCGTGTCGTACCCGCGGATGGAATCGATGCCGCCGATGAAGAAGCGGTCGAAGACGGGCACCGGCTTGTCGGAGTTCTCGAACACGCCGCCGATGCGCCCGCGCCAGTGGAAGATGTGGTTCGGGTTGCGGAACAGGGTGTGGAACGACTGCATTTCGCCGATGGGCTTGAAGAAGTTGTCGTTGCCGCCGATGCCGCCGCCGCCGTATTCGGCGGACAGGCGGGCCATCACGCCGGAGGTGGGACGCTCGCGGGAGTCGGTGGAGTCGTAGGTGACGCTGGTGCTCAGCACGCTCGACAGGTTCTTGCCTTCGTATTCCTTGTAGGCGCGGGACGCCGACTCGGGAATGTTGAACAGGGTATACCGGTCGAGACGGTAGCCCACGGACGCCGAGGTGTATTCGCCGATGGGGTGGAACAGGCGGATCGTGTTGCCGATGGTCTTCTTTTCGAAGTCGTCCCATTCTTCCCAGATGGCGTAGGCGTTGTTGCTGAAGCCGAAGTCGGTGTCGTAGATGCGCGGGTTGACGAAGGACAGGTCCAGATAGGAGGACTTGCCGGACACGAAGCCCTGGAGGCCCAGCGAGTAGCCGCGGCCGAACAGGTTGCGTTCCATGATGCTGCCGCTCACGCCGAACTGGTAGAAGCTCGAATAGCCCACGCCGCCCATGAGCGCGCCGGTGCGGTCTTCCTTCAGGTTGACGCGCAGATCGACCTCGTCGTCCTTGTCGGTGGGCACGATGGTCGTGTCGGCCTGCGTGAAGTAGCGGAGCCGGTTCAGGCGTTCGTTGGAGCGGCGCAGCTTGGAGCCGTCGAACAGGTCGCCGTCGGCGAGGCGCAGCTCGCGGAAGATGACGTTGTCGCGGGTGCGGGTGTTGCCCTGCGTGACCACGCGGCGGATATGCACCTTCTGCTTCTTGTTGGGCACGAAGAAGATGTCGATGGTGCCGTCTTCGGGGTGCTTGCGGGTGTCCATGTCCACTTCGGCGAAGGCGTACCCGTAGTTGCCGTAGAAGTCGGTGAGGGCCTTGATGTCGTCCTGAATGACGGAGAGCGAGAAGTACCCGTTGCTATCCTTGAAGTCGTCGATCTTGACCACTTCGAACAGGCGTTCGTCGGTGTCGATGAGATCGCCCTTGAAGCCGAGCTCCCCGAGTTTGTAGCGCGTGCCTTCCTTGACGGTGAAGGTCACGGTGATGCCGTCCTCGGCGTAGTCCACCTGCGGGGCGGCCACCTGAATGTCGATGTAGCCGTGGTTCATGGCGTAGGCCGTGATCGCGGCGGAGTCGCGTTCGAGGTATTCCTCGCGCAGCACGCCCGTCCCGGTGACCCAGGAGAGGATGCCGTGTTCCTGAAGGGCGAGTTCCTTCTTGAGATCCCCGGCGTCGATGTTTTCGAGGCCCTCGATCTTGATTTCCTTGATGTACAGCTTCTTGCCTTCCTTCACGTCGAAGACGAGGACGGCCGAGGCGCTGTTGGCCTTCTGGTCGATATGGTAGGCCACCTCGGCGAGGTAGAAGCCTTCCTTGCGGTAGAGTTCGGTGATCTTCTGGATGTCTTCGGCGAGCAGGCGATCGTTGAGGACGGACCCGGTCTTGGAGCTCATCGCCGCCAGAATGTCGTCCTTCTTCACCTCGTCGGAACCGTTGACGATCACGTCGTCGATGCGCGGCTTTTCCTTGACCGTGAACACGAGCACGCGGCCCATGCCGCTCCGCTCGACGTCGGCGCTCACGTCGCTGAAATAGCCGAGATCCCAGATGCGCTTGATTTCGGTATTGAGGGTGGCGGGATCGACGACGTCGCCCTTGCGGGTGGACAGGCGCATGAGCACCACGTCGGGGTCGAGCACCTTGAGGCCGCGGATCTGGATGTCCGAGATGGCGTCGCCCTTGACCGCGCCGCCGCCCATCTTCTCCACAAGTTCGTCCACGGCGGGCAGCAGCTCCATCATGTTCGCCTTCTGGACGAAGAGGGGCTGGGCACTCTTCTCGCCGGAGGCGTCCACCATGCGGGCGTCGATGCTGAAGGCGTCGCCGGTCTTGCTGAAGCTGCCGTAGACGGCGTAGTCCGCGCCGGTCTGCTTGGCGATGGCGCGGGCGGCGGCCAGATTGAGCTGGCCCACCTTCTGCCGCTTGAGCAGGCGGAGGGTTTCCTTCGGCGGGATGACCTTCATGCCCTTGTTCGCCAGCCGTTGGGCGAACAGCGAGGGCAGTTCCTCGTTCAGGTAGTCGATGTCGGCCCCTCCGTTGATCTGGAAGGGGAGCACGGCTACGCGGACGGCGTCCGAGGCGGCCTGTTTGGGCGCCGCCTGGGCCATGCCGTGGAACAACAGGTTACACAGCGCCAGCGCCAGCAGCGCGAGTACGCATCTCTTCATACAGTTCTCCAGATCGCAGTTCGAGGCAGCGCGCGAGGGTTCCCGCCATATCCCGGTTGTGGGTGACGATGACCAGCGTCATGCCGAGCGTGCGGTTCAGTTCCAGAAGCAGTTCGGCGACGGTGTCGCCGGTCCGTTGATCAAGGTTGCCGGTGGGTTCGTCGGCGAGCAGCACGCGGGGCTCCAGCAGGATGGCCCGCGCGATGGCCGCGCGCTGGCGTTCGCCGCCGGACAGGGTCGTGACCCTGTGGTTCCGCCTGTCGCCGAGGCCGACGCGCTCCAGCGCCCGCCGGGCCAGCTCCAGCGCCTTGCGCCGGTCCATGCCGGCGATGAGCGCCTGCATGGCGACGTTCTCCTCGGTGGAGAACTCGGGCAGCAGGTGGTGAAACTGGAAGACGAAACCGAGCTTCCGATTGCGGAAATGGGCCTTTTCCACGGGAGTCATGTCCGGCAGGCTCCTGCCCTCGAACATGACGGAACCCGCCGTGGGGACGTCCAGCGCGCCGAGGAGGTGGAGCAGGGTGGACTTGCCCGATCCCGACGCACCGACGACGGCGACGGATTCGCCCGCCCGGATGGTCAGGTTCATGTTTTTCAGAATGGTGATGCGCTCCGCCGGGCCTTCGCAGGACTTCTCGACCCCGGTGAGCTCATAGAGCACGGGGGCGGCGGGCGTCGCGAGTGAGGGCTGTTCCATCATTCGTACCGCAGGGCTTCGGCGGGTTCGAGGCTCGAGGCCTGCCGCGCCGGGTAGATCGTGGCGAGGAAGCACAGGGTCATGGCGGAAGCGCCGACCACGACGATATCGACCCAGTCGAGGAGAATGGGCAGGTGATCCAGCGTATACACGCCGGGCGGCAGCTTGATGAACTGGTAGCGTTGCAGCAGGAGTGCCAGCCCGATGCCGAGCACGTAGCCGAGCAGCGTGCCCACCACGCCGATGATCGTGCCCTGAAGCATGAAGATGCGGCGGATCATGCCCTTGGTCGCGCCCATCGACATCAGGATGGCGATGTCGTGGGTCTTTTCCATGACCAGCATGACCAGCGTGGTGACGATGGAAAACGAGCCGATGAGCACGACCATCGCCAACAGGATGAACATCCCGATCTTTTCCAGCTTCAGCGCGGCGAACAGGTTGGCGTTCATGTCCATCCACGTGCGCACGGAGGCCAGCGGGCCGAGTTCTTCCTGAAGTTCGGCGGCCACCTTGTCGGCCTTGTACACGTCCTTGACGGTGACCTCGATCCCGGAAATCTGATCCGCGGGCAGGCCGAGCAGATCGCGCCCGGCCGCAAGGGAGATGAAGCCCAGCGAGGAGTCGTATTCGAACATGCCGGTCTGGAAAATCCCCGCCACCCGGTAGGGGCGGATGCGGGGCTGGAAACCGGCGGTCGTCTTCTGGCCGGAAGGGGAGAGGAGATTGACGCGGCTGCCCACGGTCAGGCCGAGACGCTGCGCCAGCTCGTTGCCGATGAGCACGCCCGGCGGAGCGCCCTCCACCGAAGGCGTCAGGTTGGCGACGCTGCCGCTGGTCAGGCTGTCCAGCATGGACAGCACGGACGGCGCGGTTTTCGGGTCGATGCCGCGCAGCACCACGCCCTTTACGCCGCGAGGCGAGGAAAGCATCCCCTCCGCATACAGGAAGGGGGTCGATCCCACCACGCCCGGCGTGGCGTCGATGCGCTTGAGCACGGCATCGATGCCGGAAAGGTGCGGCGCATCGCCGTCGCGCATGGCGTCGAGCGTCGCGTCCGAAGGGCGCGCGGTGAGCGCGGCCAGCGGACCGGAGACGATGATGTGCGCGTTCGCGCCGAGGATTTTGTCCCGGATGTCGGTGGTGAACCCGTTGTAGACGCCGAGCACCACGACCAGCGCGGCGACGCCGATGGCGACGCCGAGCACGGACATGGCGGAAATGATATAGATGAAGGCCTGCTTGCGCCGCGCGAAGAGGTAGCGCAAGGCTACAAAGAGTTCAAAACGCATACGGGTCAGGATTCCTGCTTCAACAGCGGGAAGAAGATGACTTCACGGATGGACGGGGAGTCGGTCAGGAGCATGACCAGACGGTCGATGCCGATGCCTTCGCCCGCGGCCGGGGGCATGCCGTATTCCAAGGCGCGCAGGTAGTCTTCGTCCATCGAGCAGGCTTCGTCGTCGCCGGCGGCCTTTTCGCGAACCTGTTCCTCGAAGCGCATGCGCTGGTCGATGGGATCGTTCAGTTCGGAGAAGGCGTTGCCGTATTCGCGGCCCATGATGAACAGTTCGAAACGGTCGGTAATCTCCGGGTTGTCCTTGTTGCGGCGCGCCAGCGGGGAGATTTCCGTGGGATAATGGTAGATGAACGTGGGCGCGACGAGCTTGGGTTCGACGTCGAGGTCGAAGAGCTTGGCCTGAAGCTTCCCGAGCTTGTCGGTCTTGAGGATCTTTTCTCCGCGTTCGCGGACGTAGGCACAGACCTTGTCGAAATCGTTGTAGAATTCGGGGGAGTGCCCGCCGACCTTCTCCAGCGATTCGTGGAAGGTGAGACGTTGCCACTTGCCGGGGGTCAGATCGAGTTCGGTGCCCTGATAAGTAATGATCGGGCTTCCGCAGACCTCGGTGGCGATGGTGGAGAACAGTTCCTCGGTGAGATCCATCAAATCATAAAACGTCGCATACGCCCAGTAGAATTCGCACATGGTGAATTCGGGATTGTGACGGATGGAAATGCCCTCGTTGCGGAAGTTGCGGTTCAGCTCGAAGACCTTTTCGAAGCCGCCCACGAGCAGACGCTTGAGGTACAGCTCGGGCGCGATGCGCATGTACAGTTCCATGTCCAGCGCGTTGTGGTGAGTGATGAACGGACGCGCCGCTGCGCCGCCCGCCACGGGATGGAGCATGGGGGTTTCCACTTCCACGAAGCCGCGTTCCTCAAGGAACGCGCGGAACGTGCGGATGATCTTGCTGCGCTTGCGGAAGATGTCGCGGACCTTCGGGTTGGTGATGAGGTCCACGTAACGCTGGCGGTAGCGGATTTCAACGTTGGTGAGGCCCTTGTGCTTTTCGGGCAGGGAACGGAAGGACTTGGTGAGCAGGGTCACTTCGTCGCAGGCGAGGGTCAGTTCGTCGGTCTTGGTGCGGAAGAGCCTGCCGTGCACGCCCACGATGTCGCCGATGTCGAACTTCTTGAAGTTCTTGTAGGCTTCTTCGCCCATGAGATCCTTGGAGGCGTAGCACTGGATGCGGCCGCTGCGATCCATAAGATGGAAGAACGCGACCTTGCCGAACGAGCGGTGGGAAATGATGCGGCCCGCGCAGGTGAAGGTTTCGGTCAGTTCCTCAAGCTCGGTCGCGGAACAGGCTTCGTATTCGGCGCGGATGGCTCCGGCGTCGTGGGTTTTGACGAACCCGTTGAGATGAAGGGGGACTCCGGCATCCATGAGTTCGCAGGATTTCACCACGCAGTTTTTGACGACTTCGTTGAGCTCGTCTTTGTCGGCGAGGCTCTGAAGCATGGGCATGAAGTAGGCTGCGTGGGCCGATTTGGTAGCAAGCTTGACGGGCTTGTGGTGTGTAGTTTCCTGGTTGCTCAAGGGAATCTCTCCATCAATTAGAATAGCGATGTGGCGACCGGCGGAATCCTTCGCGTTTCCGGACGGCGGAAAAAGCCCTGCGGTGCCGGGCGGACTGCCCCCTGCGGCGGCATGACGACTCTACAGGAAAGCCGTACGCTGTTCCAACGGGTTAGAGGAAACCGGACGGTTTCCGTTCCGTTGCGCCGCCCACGGCTTCCGGCGGCGGGAACACCCCTCCGGCCTTGGCGCCCTGCGGGCCTGATCGCACAGTTTGTATCCGCAAAGCCGTAGTCCAATTGTGCTGTGCAGTCAAGGATGTGGCGCGCTCCAAAAAGTTTTTTCAAAAAAAGAGAAAAAAAAGCTTGACGGAGAGGCCCCGTTTCGATAGACCTCTTTTCGCACCAACAACGTGCCTCATTCCCCGGTGGCTCAATCGGCAGAGCGGGTGACTGTTAATCACTAGGTTGGCGGTTCAAGTCCGTCCCGGGGAGCCAGAAAGTACAAGGCCCTACAGCAAAAGCTGTAGGGCCTTTTCTGGTTTTGGAGCGTTGTTGTCCCCATTTTGTCCCCACTTCTTCTAGGATGAAAAGTGTTTCTTCGTGATTATATGTGCTGACTCTTCTCCGGATCAGAGTTGTCCCCACGCAGGGTGCTTCTTACTGGACAGCCACGATGAAAAGCTCTCCGTTCCTTCTGAAAGAGCGGAGAGCTCGTTTCATTGCTTCTTTGAGGAAGACCGCTCAATGAGACTTTGGACATCCTCTAATGAGCTTGCCTTTGCCACTGCCAAAGACGATAACATGGCGACGTCATTAATTTGATCAACTTTCGTGAGTAATTTAGGAATAGCCTGATGGTATCCATGAGTTCCCGGTTCACAGCAGAATCTAGAAGCAGGAATATCCTTGCGATTTGTTCTATGGGGTGCTCCAGCAATAATGCCTGAAGCAAGATAAGCATAGCATTGTTTGGAGGTTAGCTCTCAGCTTTTCCTCGGAGAGTTCCGCGAGGTTGCAGACCAACATGCTGAAATCGGGAATACACATGTTGAAGGGTGTCCCTTCCACGAAGAGTTCCCGCATCTGCCTTCCGTTCCATTTTCCCTTGCCGTGGTAAGAACACGATGGGGATAATGAAAGGGAGATGCTTGCCTCTGGCTTGATATCGCCCCGAACTGACCTCGGCCTCCCACATGAGGGCCATGTACCTGAGCAGCTGGTGAGCGCAGGTAGGGGGCGGGTTGTGCTTGTGCTCAAAGACGATGTAGATGCTTCCTTGTTTGCCGTCCTTCGTGAAGCACCGGGAGACGAGAGCCGCGATGGATTCCTTACAACCCCGAGCGATATTCTCCGGCGAAGACTCCTTTAGGCGTCCATTTCGCTGAAAAAGCCCTGTTCCTCCTCGTCTTCCTGCCGATAATACTCGTTTCCCACTCCATCCAGTTCCTCCTCCGTGAATCCGAGAGCCGCCAGCGTGCTGATACTTCCGACGATAATGCCACCAACGAAATAGAGAAGTTTTTCCACGAGATCCTCCTTTGGGACAAGGCAGGTGTTTTCACCTGCCTTGTCAGGTCGTTTTCGTTAAGATATGGTGATTTTTTGACAATGGGGGCATCTGCACACATGGATCAGATATGTATCAAGGACTTGGCCTATCTGGTTTCCCGTGGAAGCTCCGAAGAGGAGTCCGGAGACAAGCCCTCTGTATTTGCCTACGCTTAGAATGATGGGGCCACCAAAGGCGCAGTACCCGACGAATCCCCCGATGACTCCCCCGATGGCGGTTCCAAGCCGTTCCCCAAATCTGGTGGAGTCAGGCACGCCCACATAGCCACACCTTGGACACCTCCAGAGCCGTTTTTTTATGAACATGGCTCGTTCCTTTTCGTAAGAACGTCATGCAACAGCTCAAACAAAACAGCGGGAAGTTCTTCCAGCCGGTAGACGACCCGGCTGGTGTGCGGAAGAAAGTTGCCGATGCTTCTGTCCAGCATCCCCAGTCCGTACACTTCCAAACCTATTTTGTTTGCCATTTCAACTGCCTTTTGAGTTTCAGTCATGTCATGGGGTTGTCCATCCGTCAGGACGAACAGCATTTTCCTCCGCTCTTTGGCGAACAGAAGTTGCTGCATGACCCACCAGAGTGCGGGAGCCAGAGGCGTTCCTCCTCGGGGCATGAGGTTGATGCGGGCATGAACGGGCTGTCCGGATTTGAGGAGCGGATAAACGGAACAGGCATCCCCCCCGTAGGTTCCGTTGAAGGCCGTGATGGCTACCTGGAGTCCTCTGATGCCGGAACAGGCCGACGCGACGGCATGGCAGGATGCCGTCGCGAGTTCCATGCGTTTGCCGCACATGCTGGCGGAAGCGTCCAGTAGGATGTGGAGCCTCGTGTTGACGGCAGGGGTTTCCGTCTTCCTCGTGAAGACTTTCGGGTTTCCCGTCCGAATCCTGAACAGCTTTGCCGTATTGAGCCTTCCTCTTGTGGAAGGATAGGAAGCCGACAGGGAGAGCGACTGCATGAGTCCCTGAATCCTGAAGGCCAGTCCGTTTGTGATCCGGTCTATGCTTCTCAGCACACCTGGGGAAATGGCGTCAGGCGTGATGGAGCGTACCTTGGCAACCGGACATTCCGTCTCCGAATTTCCTGCCTGCGCACAGAGTTTTTCCCTCAAAATCGTTCCCATCGTTTTGGGGAACAGCCCTTCAAGAGTGTCCTGTGGTTCGGTTTTTTCTCCTGAAATGACGCTTTGTGCCGCATCCGGATCGTTCCGTTTTTCGGTTTGAGATGTATTCCCTCGGGATTGTGCCGGGAGCCACTTTCTGACGACGGATTCGAGCACAAGAGCATGGAAAATCGCATCCTGTGTCGTCCGTGCGTGTTCGCGTACCGTCTTGAGACAGGCATCCAGTTCTCCTTCGATTCCCGGACATGCCGTCGCCATCTCTTCTCTTGAAAGCATCCTGTTCTTTTCCACTTCGGAACACTCCCAGCTCCTTACGGTCAACAGGACGTATTCCAAAACAAAAAAGACCGGAGCGTTGCTTCCGGCCTTTTGTCTTTCCTTTCCAAAAAGATACGCGATGAGGAAATCGAAGTTCTTTCTGCATCCCGGAAAATGTTTTCCAAGCAAGTTTTCAACTCTCCTGTCTTCTATGATGTTAAAAAGATGAAATTGTATCTTCGTAAGATTAGCCTTATGAAGCAATTGAAAATCAGTATATCTGATGTGCGCCGCTTCGTGGTCGACATATCCTCTCGTCATATTGATATAAAGTTCATCCATATCCATTTTGAGAGAGGGAAGGTGGATCGTTTTTCCATTTGTATAGGCTGTAGTTCCTCCTATTTCCACGGTGATGTTGTATTGCTTTCCCAGAATACAGGCCAGCAGAGGCAAACAGGACATGATGTCTTTGGTCCTGAGCATGGCTCACCACAGTCCGATGTTGGGGATATTTGAGGAATGGTTTTTCGAGACGGGCACAAAGGGGACTTCTTCAGTGATGGTGTATTGTTGGCATACGGTGAACACGTCATTGGCGAGAAGCGCGTTCATGACGTCCTGAGGGGAATGCCCTTCGATGAGCCTCTGGCTGTGTTGCAACATTGAGGACGGATCGCGGAGCATGGAGACAACGCCCTGCAAAAGGAGGATGTCCTTTCCGGCGATATTGCCCTTGGCGGGTATGCTGTCGATGGCGGTCTGGATAAGGCTGGCTACCGGAGCTACGTGAGGCTCGATGAAAGTCAGCCCGCAGAGCTTTTGGTGCAGGGTCCTGAGCGGGGAAAGGGCCTTGTGCGTCACCGTATCCTTCCCGGCGTAGACCTTTTGCCATATCTCGTTGGCTGAGTTGGCGATTTCGTTGAACAGCGTTCCGGCAAGCCCCTCCACTTCCTCATTCAGTCCGGATTCGCTTACGGCATTGGGGTTATCGTGTTCGGTGAGCGGCACGACCTTGTAAAGCTGCCACGAGAAGGACAGCCTTGAACGGACGTAGTCCGGCCCTACCGTGGATTCCCGGATGATATTTCCCCACTTGCAGTGCTTGGCGATCCAGTTCTCGATGGACTGGTCGTAATCGGCGAGGAAAGTTTCCTTTTCATGAAGGAACGTCTCTCTGATCCGGATCAATTCATTGATGATGTCCCCAGCCTTGTCTTCCGGGATGGCCCAGCCGGACATAAAACGGATGCCATGACGGTCGAGGTAGTTGAAGGCACGGGCCTTCAGGGTGGAGAACACCTTGAGGCTGTCGGGATCGGCGATACGCTTGCTCCCCAAAGAGGCAAGGTCTTCAGGAGGCAGTTCCGCACCTCCGAAATCTTCAAGGCACATCTTCTTTCGGGCGGACCACACGCTGATGTTGAGGTTCAGAGCCACAAGGCTGTCCAGAATTCTGATGTCGGAACGAATGGCTGTGTTCATGTTTTCCTCTTTAGGGTTAGAAGGTTACGGCAAAGATGCGCTGCACGAGTTCGTGGAGCATCGCTCTCGTTGGTCGTGTGGCCTTGAACGCGAGGGCACGATCCAGCGCATAGGAAAGCGGCTCGATACCCTGATTGGCCAGCGGCTGGAACTTGAGGGCAAGATCGGCCCAACGGATGAGGGTTCTGGTGGAAAGCGTCACTTCAATGGTGTTTTCGTAGGAGTCGGCATCGCCCATGAAAAGTTTCCGAACTTCATTGGCGAAACCGACCATGTTCGAGACGATATGTTCGGGAAGGTTCGGGAACTGCCGGGACAGAAGTTCTTTTTCCGTTTCAGGCGCGGGATAGCCGACCTCGCACTGCATAAACCTGTCGAGCCACGCGATATTCTGGCGGGTGGTTCCCTGATAGAGCCCTGTGTCGTCACCTCCTCCATTGGTGTTTGCGGTACATGCGATGCGGAACATCTCGTGCGGGGGAATGACCTCTCCTCCATTCTCCGGGAGACACAGGGGCGCGCCGTCCAGAACGCCGTTGAGTCCCACGGCAACTTCAGGGGAGAGCAAATCCGCTTCGTTGACCAGCAGGATTCCCCCGTACCGCATGGCAAGCGACAATGGTCCGTACTCGTAGGTCATACTGCCTTTTTGCAGGGAAATATGGCCGGTGAGATCGGCAAATTCCAACCGTCCATGTCCGGTTACTTCGAACACGGGATAGTTCAGGCGAGCGGCAAGCTGTTTGACGAGCGTCGTCTTCCCACATCCGGTGGGACCGTACAGGTACAGAGGATCAAGGTCGTGCATGAGCCAAACGACCACATCCCGTGCCGATTCATGGAAAATGTAGTTTGGATCAACGGATGGAGTGTACGAACATGCTTCCTTGTAGCCTCTGACCGCCTTCCCTGTCGGCGTTCCGGTAAAGACCTGTCCGGCATCAAGCTGCGCCGGGACGAGAGAGGCAAATTCCTTGAACAAATTCATGATGTTCTCCTTTGGAAATAAAAAATCCCGGCCTCTCCGAAGAGAAACCGGGATTTTTATAGGCAGTTTTGTAAAACCTAAGAGCCGATGAGCTTCGATGCCTGCGCTCTGTGCATCCACATGTACACCGGCGTATCCTGAAACGACTGGAACATGCATCTGGTATAGAACTGCTGCACATGCTCATTTTTCGCCTGAACAAGGAAGAGCGCCCACGCAAGCTCATTGCGGAGCGAGCGTCGAAGGGCATCGAAAACAAGCAGAGAACCGATATGCTGTCGCTGAAACGTGCTGGAAACGGCAAGCCTCCCCAGCAGGACGGAGGGAACGTCCTGATACCGGGGAAGAGTCTTCCGTGTTTCCTCCGGAAGCCGATCCAAAGCTACAGATGCCGCAGCAAGAGTGTAGTATCCAATTATCTTTTCAGGGTTTTCTTCCTCTGTAGCGACAATGACCGTAGAAAAACCACGTTGGGCATCCTGCCGTGCCTGTTTTTGGAGGTAAGTGTCCAGTGCGGTATTTCCGCATGAAAACCCTGTCCTGTCATGAGACTTGGAAAGCAACGAAAACAGTAGGCTCATACGCTCTTGACCTTGTCCCGATATTCAGAAGCTATCTGCTTCATGAATTCAGTAGGTTCCTCACATGATTGCGTGCGAAGAGCCTCAGCCAGCATAGCCTGATCCTTCAGCGTCAATTCGATTCGCGTATGCGTGGTGATGACCTTTTCCGCCTTTTCAAGCATGGCGGCAATCAGAAAATCCGTAAAGCTCCGCCCTTCAAGGGAAGCAGCCATTTCAACCGTTTCCCTGACGTGAGAAGGGATGCGAATGTCGAATCGTGATGTCCGGGGAGAGAATTGTGTCATGGAATACCTCCTGTTAAAAAATACGGTTTAAAACCGTATAGGTCAATCCCGAACCGTATAGAGTCTCTCAAAGGGTTCCCCCTGTTTTTCGCACCCCGCCATGAGCCGTTGGGCATCCTGTTCTCCCAACAGCGTTTCGAGTTCTCTGGAGAGACGCTTTCGATCCAGCGTTACTTTCCCGTTCTGTGGAATCACCCGGAACGTATGGTTTCCTGTGTTGATCCATTCTCCTTTGACCGTATGGGAAAGCTGGTAGGCGACTTTCAAGCGGGATTCTAGTTCTCCGATCTCCTCTTCAAGGGATTTTTTCTGTGCTTTCAGCTTCATAAACTGTGCGAGGGTATCCTCCCACTCAGGATGTGAAGAACCTTTGAAGTGCGGACAATCCTTCTTCCAAAGACACGATGGGCATAGGGGAGAAAGTCCCTGTGCCGTTTGAATCGTGTTCAGGTTCAGCAGGTTGTCTCTCAGCTCAATCATGGTTTCCCATAATTCGGAAGCCATATCCAGACACCGGGCAATATCCGTATCTTCAGGAAGAAACGGGCCAAAGGCTTTTGGATCGCACATGGAGAGGCAGAGAACCCACCCTTGAATGTCACAAACTGAAGCATCAGGAAGGGATACTCCAAGGCATTCATTACAGATTTCAGGGAACGTCCTGTGGTAGAGGTCTTCTCCGGTGTCCTGTACAAGATTGAAGACAGGCAGATTCCAGTAGGCTTTGAGCAATGCCGTCTGACCACCGATCTGCATGGCATAGCTTCCGGAAAGCGTTACCGGAAGCCTTGCGGTGGATTTGACTTCCAAAATACGTACTGTCGGCTGGGGTTGGTCAACCACTAGGGTGAAATCCAGATGAGCCTTGATAGGAACCTCTCCGTATCTGATCTCGATTTCCAGTTGAGACAGGGGGGAGAGGCCATACCCCATAAGAGCCTGATGGACACCCATCTCGAACCAGTGCCCCCGTTGGAGGAGCAATTGGTGTTTGAGAGCTTCGGCAGTATTTCTATGTTCAGTTGTGTAGAGTTTGGCAGCCAGTGCCGCCCTCGGACAGTCCAGCATCTTGGCAATGTCAGACAGTCCGACATATTGGGATCGATCCCCCAGTTGGAACGCCGTTCTTTGTTTGGCATCCCGTTCCAGCCCACGGCAGAGGATTGTGAGCAATCCTTCCGCTCCCGTGTTTCTGTTCATTCCGCCCATCCGTTTCTCCCTGTGATGAGAGGTAAAAAGGAAAGAGCCGTCCTTGATAGGGCGGCCCTTTTTTTCATGTTGCATACTTCCACCAGATTTTCCGTTGTGGGTTCCAGTGAAACCCCGCCGCCGAGAGCTGTTCTTTTTTCGCCGCCGTGTTTCCTGTGGCGAGGATGCACTCTCGACCATCCTGTGCCGGTACGATTTTGTATGAAATTCCATCCAGATGGGGCAATGTTGAAAGTCCGTCTAGCGTTGGATTTGAGGCGGGTGAAAAATTTTTTGCTTGTCTTGAATCATCCTGAGTCGTTTTGCCTCTCTGTGGGGCGTTTACGGCATTTTTCTGTTTTTGAGGTCTATTCAGCTTGTCTGAGTTGAACTCTCCGTCCGTGTCCTCCTCCGTGACGATACCGAGCATAGCTGAGAGGGCATATCGCCTAATGTACGTCATCGAAATGCCTACTCCCTGAGGATCAGGCTTGGGCAAGGGAACCACGGCAAGACTCGATTGCCATTGTCCCGACTCCGCGTGGGTGAGCTTGGTGACGAGTCCCAGACATCCCGATTCGGCTGGAACAGGATACTGGCAGAGCCATATCCCATTGGAGAGTAACGCGTCACGGCACGAATCCATGACACTGTTGAGGGTGGCGTACTTGCTCTTGGTAAACGGGTTGTTGGCATCCTTGGTTGCCGGTTGGAGTTGTTCCTGAACCCTGATGAGTGCCTGTGCCAATTTACCTACTTGCTCCGAACAAAACGAGTCA
>CAUHBW010000007.1 GCA_959604115.1 uncultured Bilophila sp.
GGCGGCGGGCGCGGCGCGGCCTTCTCCGTCGAGGTCTACGCGCAGGTTCCCTGCCTGATCTGGTCGCGGTCCGACAGGGACGTCAGGAGCGTCATGGTCATCGAGCTCATGGCCCTGCCCGAACCCGGCGTCCCGTTCACGTGGGAATGGGGCCTCTCCATGCAGGCGCAGGAAGTGCGCCTGACCTCCGCCGTCCCTTCCGATCCGCGTATGGAAGCCTTGCTCCCCAAAGCGGTTTCCCGCTGACTTTCCTGACGATTGCCCATGAAAAAGGCGCCGCCCGCGAGGACGACGCCTTCCGTTGCCTGAAAAAGCTCCGTCAGTGGCTGATGCCCTTGAGGAAGGAATCGTTCAGGTAGTCGAACGTGTTGAGGCTTTCGATGTCTTCCTGAGAGAGTTCGCCGAGGCGGCCGTAGAAGGCGGTGATGCCGCGCAGCCAGTCCCTGAGGCTGCCCCGCTTGGGATTGAAGAGTTCGATCTGTTCGTCCAGCGGGAACAGAGGATGGACGCGAAGGTCTTCCTCGGCCTCTTCCTCGGTCATAAGCTTGTTGGTCCAGACCTTGTTGAAGCGGATGTAGTCCTGCACGAAGGCCTTGAAGCCGCGTTCCTGCATGTCGTTCACCACGCGCAGGTAGACGCGCAGGAAGGCGCGGACCTGTTCGGGGTTCTCGTCGGCGAAGGTGCGGTCGGCGAGCAGCAGGATGGGCTGGCGGATGCCGCAGTCCGGGGAATTGGCGGCGAGCTTGAAGCCCTTCTTCTCCGCCGCATAGGTGGACGGAGCCCAGATGGAAATGGCTTCGCCGAAGCCCTTGGCGAACATGTCCACGGCCGGGGCCGGCAGGACGTTCTGAATCTTCACGTCGGTTTCCTGAAGGCCGA
This sequence comes from uncultured Bilophila sp., assembly GCA_959604115.1. Lineage (GTDB taxonomy): Bacteria > Desulfobacterota > Desulfovibrionia > Desulfovibrionales > Desulfovibrionaceae > Bilophila. The sequence continues at coordinate 880 of CAUHBW010000007.1, forward strand.
GAATGTGCAGCCACGCGCTGACCAGATAGTGCGCGGAGGTCTTTTCCGGACACAGGATGATCTTGCCGCGCACGGCGTCGGCGTTGCCGTACACTTCCGGATAGTGGGCATTGACGCCCCTGGTCTTCAGGATCGGGCTGTCGGGCCGGACGTAGATGGCGTTGATCTCGGATTCGTCGTTGCCGATGCCGATGACGTAGTATTGTCCCTTTTGGGCGGACATGAGCGTGGGCACGGCGCCGCATCCGGCGATTTTCCATTGATAGTTGCCCTGCCGGGAAACGATTTTTTCGCCCGAACCGAAACGCAGCATGCGGATGTCGAGCCCGGCTTCCTTGTCCCAGCCCTTCTGCTTGGCATACCAGACCAGAAAGGCTTCATGTTCGCCGATCCAGGCGGTCTGCACCTGCTCGGCGGCCACGGCGGGCCTTGCGGTCAGGCACAGGCTGAACGCAAGGGCCAGCAACCCCATCAACACGCGAAATCTCATAGCTCACCTCTGGCTGGGGGGATGGTCCCGCCCGGTCGTAATGTTCTTCGGACCGCCGGAAGACGGCGGCGGGGGCACCATACGATGGGAACGGTTTTTCGTCAAAGCGCTGGCGCGGATGCGAAAAGGGAGCGCCCCCGCGAAGGGGCGCTCCGTGGGGTTATCCCAAGAATTCCTTGAGCAGTTCGCCCACCTGACTCGGGCGCTGGGCGACCTTGCCGCCCGCCTTGGTGAGGGCTTCGGTCTTGCCCTTCACGGTGCCGCGTCCGCCGGTGACGATGGCTCCGGCGTGGCCCATGCGCTTGCCTTCGGGAGCCGTGCGCCCGCCCATGAAGGCGACGAGGGGCTTGGTGAAGACCTTGGCCTCCATCGCTTCGGCGACTTCCTCTTCCATCGTGCCGCCGAGTTCGCCGATGATGACCACGGCGTGGGTGTCGGGGTCGGCTTCGTACAGGGGGAGGAGTTCGGCGAACCGGGTTCCCGGAACGGGGTCGCCGCCCACGCCGATGAGGGTGGTGACGCCGAAGCCGCCCTTGACGATTTCGGCGGTGACTTCATTGGTGAGCGAGCCGCTGCGGGTCATGACGCCGACGTGGCCCTTCTTGTATACGCGGTCGATCCAGTAGGGGATGGTGCCGAGCATGGCTTCGCCCACGGAGATGATGCCCGAGGTGTTGCCGCCCACGACCATCGCGCCGCAGGAGAGGGCCGCCCGGCGGATTTGGACGGCTTCGTGCAGCGGAATGCCGTCGGCGATGGTGCAAATCTTTCTGATGCCCGCGTCGAGGGCTTCGAACACGGCGTCCTTGGTGAACTTGGGGGGCACGAAAAGCATGGCGACGTCGGCGGGATGGTCCTTCATGCCGCGCCGGACGGAGTGGTAGACGGGGATGCCGTCCACGTCCTGCCCTTCCTTGCCGGGGGTGACGCCGAAGACGACCTGCGTGCCCATGTCTTTCATGTGCTTGGCCCAGAACGCGCCTTCCTTGCCGGTGACGCCCTGCACGACCACGCGCGAATCCTTATGGATGAAAATGCTCATTGGGCCCTCCCGGCAGCGATATCCACAGCCCGCTGTACGGCTTCTTCAGTGTTGGTCAGGGGTTCAAGTCCGGCGTCGCGCAGGATTTTGAAGGCTTCGTCCTCGTTGGTGCCCCGGATGCAGGTGACGATGGGCTGCTTGGGCTGGTGGACCTTGATGGCTTCCACGAGGCCCTGCGCCATGACGTCCGCGCGGGCGATGGTGCCGAAGGTGACCACGAGGATGACCTTGCTCGGGGTCATGAGGCAGAGTTCCATGGTGCGGACGGCCTTGGTGTAGTTGGCCCCGCCGAATTCCACATAGGTCGCGGGGTTGCCGCCCGCGTCGTTAATGAGGTCGAAGACGGTGGTGGTCAGGCCCGCGCCCGCGCACATCAGGGCGATGTCGCCCTTGAACTGGAGGTACGGGATGCCTTCCTGCGCGGCTTCGAATTCGACTTCGGAGTCGAAGTAGTCGCGGGTGAGCGGGTAGTGGGGCTGCCGCCACACGGAGTTGTCGTCGATGATCAGCTTGCCGTCGCCCGCGATGGCCTTGCCGTCCCTGGTGATGAACAGGGGGTTGATTTCCGCGAGTTGGGCGTCGTAGGCGCGGAAGGTCTTGTAGAGGCCGCGCACGACGGCTCCCACCTGCTTGCCGAGGTCGCCGGACAGGCCCATGCCGTAGATGAGGTTGTTGACGTGGTAGCCGCCGAGGCCCTCGGCGATGTCCACACGGACGGTGACGATCTTTTCAGGCGCGGTGGCGGCGAGCTTCTCGATTTCGACGCCGCCCTCGGCGCAGCCGATGAGCATGATTTTGGATTCCACCGGGTCCACGGTGATGGAGAGGTAGATTTCGCGGTCGATGTCCACGGCTTCTTCGACGAGGAGCATGCGGACGTTGTGTTCGGACTCGAACAGGGCCTTGGCGGTGGCTCTGGCGTTTTCGGCGTCCTTCACGACCTTGATGAGCCCGGCCTTGCCGCGCCCGCCGCGCAGCACCTGCGACTTGAGCACGCACGGGAAGCCGACTTCCGCGAACGCGCCGTCCAGTTCGTCCATACCGCGTACCAGCACGCCCTTCGGGGTCGGCAGGCCTTTGTCGCGGAAGGCTTCCTTCGCCTGGTATTCAAACAGCTTCATGGCAGTTCCTTTGGGAGAGGACGCCTCCGGCGGCAAGGGGGCGCCGCCCCCTTGACCCCCGCCGGGGGGCATGATGCCCCCCGGACCCCCTCTTCGCCGCCGCGCTCCTGTTGGCGGAGGGTGCGGCATGTCGGGAGGTCTGGCGTTTCTCTTTGTGTTTGTTGTGTCTTTGGGAAAAAGTCGCAGCGCGTCTTTTTCTTTTTTCCGTAATCAGGAAAACCTGCGGACAGGGATTCGATAAAGTCAAAAAATTTGGGATGATGAGGGTCTGGCGAAGGGGAGACGGAAGCCAGTGGGGGTGCTCTCCCCCCTACAGAAGGGTTCCTTCTCCCCTTCCCCAGTCTTCATATCCCGTTCATCTTCTTATTTGCCGTACTTCTTCCAGAAGTCGCCCCACATGTCTTCGTCGGTGAAGGTCCATGGCTCCACGGGTTCGTTGACCCATGTGACGTTGATGAAGTGCCGCCAATGGACGTTTTCGGTGGTGCTGTTGCCGCCCCATGTCCCGCAGCCGAGGGTGGCCGTGGAGGGCATGCGGTTGAAGGGGTGTCCGCCGTTGCCCGCGCTCATGGACTGGCGTACGGTGACGCGGGACGACTTCATGTTGTTGCCGAGATATTCGATGTACTCGCGCTTGTGGGTATGGATGCCGCAGGAGTGCCCGCGCCCGACGAGGTTGGTCAGCTCGACGAGGATGCGGTAGGCGTCCATGAAGTCCTTGGCATTGTAGACGGTCAGGACCGGGGAAATCTTTTCGTCGTGGAACTTGTCGAACACGATGGGTTCCGTACCCTCGACGAGCAGGATGTCCGTGCCTTCGGGGATGCTGATGCCCGCGCCGTCCGCGATGACCTGCGCCGACTTGGCGATGATGCCGGGATTGAGCGCGACCTTGCCCTTCGCATTGAGCTTCCACATGTGGTTCTGGAGCTTTTCGCGGTCCTCGCCGGTGACGAGGTGGCAGTGGTTCTTCTTCATTTCGGCCATGAACTGGTCGTAGACGGCCTCGACCGGGATGACCGCGTTTTCGGACGAGCACGAGGTGGCGTAGTCGAACAGCTTGCTGCCGCAGATCATCTTGGCGGCTTCGGCGACGTCGGCGTCTTCGGCGACGATGGCGCAGGCGTTGCCCTGCCCGACGCCGTAGGCCGGGGTGCCGCTGGAGTAGGCGGCCCGCACCACCTGACCGCTGCCGGTGGCGACGATGAGGTCGGAAACCTTCATGAGTTCGGTGATGGCTTCGCGGCTCGGGTCTTCAAGAACCTGAATGAGGTCTTCGGGGGCTCCGACCTTGCGCAGGCCCGCGCGCATCATGTCGATGGCCTCGGTGGTGCATTTCAGGGCGCGGGAACTGGGCTTGAAGATGACCGCGTTGCGGCCCTTGAGAATGCCGATGGCCTTGCCGCCGCAGGTGGCGGTGGGGTTGGTCGCCGGGAGGATGGCGCAGACCACGCCCACGGGCTTGGCGTACTTGGAGATGCCGTTCTTTTCGTCGCGCTCGATGAGGCCCACGCTCTTGGCGCCCTTGACGTCATGCAGCACGCCGCCGACCTTCCGCTTGTGCTTGATGATCTTGCTTTCGACGTTGCCGAAGCCGGTTTCCTCGACGGCCATCTTGGCGAGCTTGGCGATGTTCTCGTCCTCGTAGACTTCCCAGCCTATGGCGAGACAGACTTCGTCGATCTGTTCCTGCGTATAGTCGTTGATGGCTTCCTGCGCCTTGCGGGCCAACTCCATCTGTTCGCTCACGGTCTTCATGAAAAAGCTCCTTTGTGATCGCTGCTGGAAATGTATCGGGCCGTCCGGGGAGAACGGCGTCCGGTGACCTCTTGTTCGTTCACCTTTTCACATAGCAGATAGCGTGCCGTTATGATGCGAAAAACGGCTCGCACGGGTTGTGCCGAGGAAATGCTGTATTTTTCACAAGTTAGAAAGCGGAAGGAAAAGAGCGGCCTGCGCCGCCTCTACCGGTGAGTGTCGTAAAAGAAAGACATGTCTGTAGACCTGTCCGGGAATCCGGACAGTCAGGCCGGGCGGGCCGGAAATGCGGACGGGTTCCGGGAGGAGCGGCGGAGAGGTCAGGGAAGGGCAAGCGGGAAACGCTTTCGGGGAGAGCGGGGACGCGCGCGAAGCCGGAGAGTCCGCTCTCCGGCTTCGCAGGGACGGCCTTTCGGCCTCGGGACGGGAAAGACACGTCTTTCCCGGTGGCTTTGGGGATTACTTCCGCAGATCGGACAGCAGGGCCTTGAGGGTTTCGTGCTTCTTCTGGAACATTTCCTGAACCTGCGCGCGGTCGAGGATCAGCATGGGGCTGCCGCTGTCGTGCATGCGCTTGACGACTTCGGAGTCGTTGAACATGACGGGCACGATCTTGGCGGCCTTGTCCACGATGCTCTGATCGACGCCCTTGGGCAGCGCGTAGCCGCGGAAGTTCACGCTGGCGTCGTCCACTTCGTAGCCGAGCTCCTTGAGGGTGGGCACGTCGGGCAGGTATTCATGGCGCTTCACGTCGGCGATGGCGAGGATGGTCAGGCGATCCTGCGAACGGTAGACGTCGGCGAGGTTGTTGAATCCGGCGATGACCTTGCCGCTCAGGACGTTCTGGATGGCTTCGGTGCCGCCCTTTTCGGGGATGTAGCTCATTTTGACGCCGGCGGCCTTCTGGAGCTGGAGGGTCGCGATGTGGTGGCCCACATAGAGGCCCGCGCCGTTGATGGTGACCTTGCCGGGGTTTTCCTTGGCGAACGTCATGAGTTCGTCGACGGTCTTGTACTTGCTGTTCTTGGGAACGATGAGGACGGCGGGGTCCGCGCCCCAGTTGGCGAGGGGTTCGAAGGTGTCCACGCTGAACTTGGTCTTGTTCACGATGGACTGGGCGATGAAGTGGGGCATGTTGTAGGCGGTCATGGTCAGGCCGTCCTTGCTGCCGCGTTCCATGACCCAGTTCCAGCCGGTCATGCCGCCCGCGCCGGGCTTGTTGAGGATGACGATGGGCTGGCCGAAATACTTTTTGTCCTGCGCCACGAGGGCGGAGAGGCGCGCCTGAAGGTCGGTGGCGCCGCCGGGCGTGTAACAGACCACGAGGCTGATGGGGCCGGACGGATAGGAGTCGGCGGGGCTTTCGGCCTTGGCGAAGGTGGCGCCGAGCAGCAGGGCCGCACAGAACAGGGTGGCGAGAAGGCGTCTCATGGTTCCTCCTGAGAAGGGTTGGTGTGCTGTATCGGAAGGCGTCAGATGCCGAGGATGCCCTTGGGAATCTGGACGGCCAGCAGGACGGTGAACAGGCAGTACAGGAAGGCGATGCACAGGAAACAGACAAGGATGCGCTTGGCCGCGCCCTTCAGGGTGACCTGCATCGGCTGCGCGAGCAGCGTGGCGAGGATGAAGTAGACGAGGGAGCCGGGGTAGAAGCCCACGGTCTGGAGCGTGAGCAGATAGATCACGGTCAGGGCGAACAGGATGAGCACGCGCCACAGGGGATAGCCCTTGAGGCTCATCTTGACGTCCATCTTCGCGGCGTGGCGCAGACCGGCGAGGACGTATTGGCCGACGTTGAAGACGCCCATGCAGATCAGCAGCAGGAGCGGGACGACCTGCGATTCGCCTTCGAGGTGGGTCAGGGGAACGGCGAAGCAGACGATGATCGCGGTCATGACCAGCGCGCTGAAGAATTCCTTGTACAGCATGATCGACTCCTGCTAGTTGGCGGCCGCGGCCTTTCTGGCGTGATTGCGCATATACTTGACTTCGCTGTAGATGCCCCAGAAGAGGGAGAGCAGGCACAGAAGGATGAGCGCGATGTTCAGGCCGCCCGTGAAAAAGTAGCTGAACACGCCGACGTCGGTGTCGGCGATCATCTTGCCGCGCAGGAAATTCTCTTCCGCGATGGGGCCGAGGATGATCCCGAGCACAATGGGCGCGCTGGGGAAGCCGAACCGCGAGAGCACGAACATCGCCACGCCGAGGATGAACATGATGAGCACGTCTTCGTAGCTGTTCTGCACGCAATAGGAACCGAACACGCACAGGACCATGACGGCGGCGAACATAATGTAGTTCGGCGCGTTGGTGACGAAGTGCGAATAGCGGGAAGCCAGAATGCCGAAGAAGAACATGGCGAACTGCGCCAGGAACAGGCCGCTGATGAACGTATAGGTGATGTCGGCCTTTTCGGTGAACAGGTCGGGACCGGGGAAGAGGCCGTGGATGAGCAGGCCGCCGAGCAGGACCGCCGCGGTGGGGCTGCCGGGGATGCTCAGGGTGAGCAGGGGGATCAGGGCCGGGGCCACGGTGGCGTTGTTGGCGCATTCCGCCGCGCACACGCCTTCGGGATCGCCGGTGCCGAACCGGTCGGGGTTCTTGTCGAACTTCTTGGTCTGGTCATAGGACATGAGCCCGGCGACCTGCCCGCCCGCGCCGGGAATGGCCCCGATGATCGTGCCGATGAGGCTTCCGATGGTCAGGGTGCGCAGGTAGTTGCGGTGCGCCTTGACCACGCGCAGGAGCATGCCCTTCTGGGGCTTGAAGGTCAGCTTTTCGATGATGACGTGGGAGTCGGCCATCAGTTCGATGATCTGCGGGACGGCGAAGAGGCCGATGAGCGCGGGGACGAGGGCGATGCCGCCGTTCAGGGCCTCATGGATGACGAAGCGGGGTTCGCCGGTCAGGGTGCTGTAGCCCACCGTGGACAGCAGCATGCCGAGTGCGCCGCCGAACAGCCCCTTGAGCATGGCCCCGGAGGACAGGCCCGTGATGACCGTGATGCCGAAGATGGCGGTCCAGAACAGTTCGGACGGCCCGAAGCGCATGGCGAATTCGGCCAGCGGAGGCGAGAACAGGATCATGACGAGCACGCCGAACACCCCGCCGATGAGCGAACTGAAAAAGACGGTGTACAGGGCTTCCTGCGCCCGTCCCTTCTTGGCCATGGGGCCGCCGTCGAAGAGGGTGGCGATGCTCGAAGGCGCGCCGGGAATGCTCAGCAGAATGGCCGAGATGGAGCCTCCCGCCACGGCGCTGGTGTATACGGCGCCGAGAAGAATGAGGCTGGTGGCCGGAGGCAGGTAGAAGGTGAAGGGGACCAGCAGGGCCACGGCCATGGTCGGGCTGAGTCCGGGCATGGCGCCGAAGAACAACCCCCCGGCGGACGCCGCCAGCAGCACGGCGATGTTGGTCCATGAGAGAGCCGCTGGGAAATAGGTAAAAAATTGTTCCACGGAAGTCTCCTTTTGCGTATGGCGGACGTCGTCGCTGGTTTGCTTGTTCTTTTTTTAGCAAATGACATGCCATAAAGGGCGCAAGGGGGCCGAAAGCCGTTGCCGTTATTTTTTAGCTTGATTTCAGATAGGATAGCTGAGAGGAGCCCTATCGTATGCCGTTTGGCTTGTCCAGATACATGTCCGAATATCTGGACATGACTGGTGATATGTCTGGATATCCGTACAGAACAAGGCGTACCGTTCCCGATACGCCTTGTCGCTGAAATACTCTGAAAAGTATGTGCTTTTCGTGAACCTGCGCCGCACGCGGTTCCGGAACCGGCTTCGAGCGGCAGGGAACCGGCTTGTTCTTTTCGAGACAGGCGTCACGGCCCGGCATGAAGAAAGGCGCCGTTTGCGGGGGATGGCCTGCGAGGAAGCCTTTACGATACGGGAGCGGCGGCCTTTGCCGCGCGTCTCACGGGGGCGGAAGGCACCGGTGCTCCGTCCCGTTCGCACGTTGCGGATCAGGCCGTTCCGGAGTTTCTCCGAATGCCGAACTTATGCATTTTTTCATAGATGCTGGCCCGGGAAATGCCGAGGACGCGGGCGGTCCGGGCTACGTTCCAGTTCTGTTCGGTGAGCGCGAGCAGAATGGTTTGCGCCTCGCTGCTCTTGACCACGGACTGGAGCTTGCCGCCGGTTTCGGCGTGTTCGGCGGCGATGGTCTGGTGGCGCAGTTCCGGCGGGAGATCCAGCGGCGTGATCTGGTTGTTCTGGCACAGGCTCAGGGCCCGGATGAGCACGTTGCGGAGCTGGCGAATGTTGCCGGGCCACGGATAGCGCATGAGCACGTTCATGGCGTCGGCGGTGCACCGGATGTTTTCGCCGCTCATGCGATTGAGGAAGTCGTTGACGATCATGGGAATGTCTTCGGCGCGTTCGCACAGCGGGGGCAGGTTCAGCGTCAGCGGGTTGATGCGGTAATACAGATCCTCGCGGAAGGTGCCCGCCGCGATCATGCTTTTGAGGTCGCGGTTGGTGGCCGCGACGAGGCGGAAGTCCACGGGGCGCGGCTGCGACGATCCGAGGCGGCGGATCGTTTTTTCTTCGAGCACCCGGAGCAGCTTGACCTGCGCGTGCAGGGGCAGATCGCCCACTTCGTCGAGGAACAGCGTCCCCTGATCCGCCAGCTCGATCTGGCCGATTTTGCCGTCCTTGTGCGCGCCCGAGAACGCGCCGGGAACGTAGCCGAACACTTCGGACTCGAAGAGTTCCTTGGGAATGGCGGCGCAGTTGATGCCCACGAAGGGGCCGTCCGGGCGGTTGCTCGCCATGTGGATGGCGCTGGCCGCCAGTTCCTTGCCCGTGCCCGTCGCGCCGAGGATGAGGACGGGCGAATCGGTGCGGGCGTAGCGCAGCAGGTAGGACTTGAACGTGTTGATGGCCGGGCTGTCGCCCAGAATGGAATCGATGGAATAGCTGGCCCGGAGCGCGCTCTTGATGCGCCGGGCGTAGGCATGGACCTTCTTGTCGAGGAATTCCACGCGCTGGAGGAGTGCCTGCACCTGTTCCGGCGTATCGAACAGGGTCATGGAGAGAGCACCGATGACCTTTCCCGCCTCGTCGCGGAGCGGGATGCGGTTGACGAGGAGTTTCGTCTCGCTGTTGTGTATCTGACGCCACGCGCCCAGATCCGGTTCTCCGGAAGCGATGACCGCCGGAATCCCCGAGTCGGGGATAAAGTCAGTGATGTGTCTGCCGATGGCGTTTTCCGGGCGAATGCGCAGGTAGTTGGCGTAGGCGTCGTTGATGAAGCGGATGATGCCCTCCCCGTCGCAGATGAACAGCCCCGTGGGCAGGTTGCTCATGGCGAGTTCGAGGAGGCTTTTGTCCGTTTTTTGTGAAATATCCATGTAAAGACCGTTCCTGTGACGTGGCGTGTGGATGGAAGCTGCCCCCACGGTATAACCGGAACAAGGGGCTAGGCAAGGGATTCTCCGTTTCCGTCCCCGCAAGGGGTTGCGTGTTTTACCGACAACCGGTACTTCATCCCTCTGGATTCTTTCGCATCAAACATTCCATCGCGGCCCTTCGGGGGCGGCGGGCCGCGTCCGGGAAATCCCCTCCCGGAGCGGAGTTCGGGGTTCCTATGGATTTGACGAGACCGTTTCTCAAATGGGCCGGAGGCAAATACCGCCTTCTGGACCGTCTTTTGCCGAGCCTGCCCGAAGGGGCGCGTCTGGTGGAGCCGTTCGTGGGTTCCGGGGCCGTGTTCCTGAACGCGGGGTTCGGCTCCTATCTGCTGTGCGATCTCAACCCCGATCTCATCGGCCTGTACCGGACCCTCCTGCGGGACGGGGAGCGGTTCATCGCTCGGGCGCACGCCTTGTTCACGCCGGAGAACAACACGCAGGAGGTCTTCCTGCGCCTGCGGGCCGACTTCAACGCCTCTTCCGACGTCGAAGAGCGGAGTCTGCTGTTCCTCTATCTGAACCGCCATTCCTACAACGGACTGGTCCGCTACAACAGCAGGGGCATCTACAACGTGCCCTTCGGGAAATACAAGGCCCCCTATTTCCCCGAGCGCGAACTGACCGCGTTCCTGACCAAGCTGCGCGATTGCGACGTCTCCTTTGCGGTGCAGGATTTTCGGACGACCTTTTCCCGGTTGCGGAAAGGGGACGTGGTGTATTGCGATCCGCCCTACGCGCCGGTTTCGGCCACTGCGAACTTCACCAGCTATACCGGCGGCGGTTTCGGGCCGCAGGAGCAGATCGAGCTGGCCGCCGCGGCTTCCAAGGCGGCGAAGCGGGGCATGCCGGTGGTGCTGAGCAACCACGACGTCCCGTTGACGCGGGAGCTGTATGCGGCGGCGCGTCTCCAGTCGTTTCCGGTGCAGCGGTTCATCAGCTGCAACGGCGCGCGGCGCGGCGCGGCGCGCGAACTGCTGGCGGTGTTCTCATGACTCCCGAGCAGGGCGGCGCGATAGCCAACAGGCAGGGAAACATCCTTGAGCAGCAGGTGCGGCAGGCCTTCGCTTCGCACGGCTTCCGGGAGCTGACCTTTCCCGAATACGAAAAGCTGGTTTCCGGGGCGACGCTGCCGGGCGTGCCCCTGCCCGACGTGCTGGTGCGCCGCGTGCCGTATACGTCCATCTACGGGCACCGGGGCGTGACGGAATTTCTGGCGGTGTCCCCTTCCCGTTCGCTCGCCGTTCGCATCGAGTGCAAGTGGCAGCAGTCGCAGGGCAGCGTGGACGAAAAATTTCCCTATCTCTATCTGAACTGCATTCAGGCCATGCCCGAGGAGGAGATCATCCTGCTCATCGACGGCAACGGCTACAAGCCCGGCGCGCTGGCATGGCTCAAGCAGGCCGCCGCCTCGCAGGACGCCAAGGTCATACACGTCTTCAACCTCGTCGAGTTTCTGGTCTGGATAAACAAGCGGTTGCGGTAGATGAAAATTGGGGAGGGGGAAACTTTCCTCAGAAAGTTTCCCCCTCCCCAAACCCCACCCCTCTCCCTTCAAAGACTTTCGCAAGGGTCGATGGCGGGACGGGCGGATTGGGCGGCTGACGACGCGGCATACGTCTCCCGATTGCGCGGGGGAAAGGCAGCGGGCGTTGCAGGGGAAAAGGCGTTTTCCGGTTATGCGTCAGAAAAGAAATCATTTCAGCCCACAAGGAACTGTTCGGGGGTATCGTCATGACGACGGGGTTCCCTCCGCGTAACCGCCTTACTGGTTAAAAAGTTAGGGGGAATGAGGAGAGAAGGGAGTCCTTTTCAAGAAGGCCCTTCTCACCTCCCCCGGGGGGCCCTTACCCCTTTGAAGGAGCGAACAACGTGCAGGTGCGAAACGAGGTCAAGGAACTTCGGTTGCTGTTCGAGGTGCTGCAGATTCTGGACAGCGCGTCCGACCTGTCGGACAACCTCGATACGGTGCTGGAGGTCATGGCGAAGCATACGGGCATGATGCGCGGCGTGATCACGCTCCTCGACGAGCGGCACGGCGAAATCGCCATCGAGGCGGCCTACGGCATTTCCCCCGAGGCGCAGAGCCGGGGACGCTACAAGCTCGGGGAGGGCATCACCGGCAAGGTGGTGGAGAACGGCAAGCCGCTGGTTATCCCCAACGTGCTCGTGGAGCCGTTGTTTTTGAATCGTACCGGAACCCGCAGCCGCAAGGAGGCCGTGTCCTTCATCTGCGTGCCCATCAAGATGGACGGGCGGGTCATCGGCGCGCTGTCCGCCGACAGGCTGTTTGCGGAATCCGAGGCGCTTGAGGAAGACATGCGCCTGTTGTCCGTGCTGGCCTCTCTCGTCGCCAAAGCCGTGAGAAACCGGCAGGAACACCACCGGATGCTGGAGGAAAACCGGCGTCTGCTCAAGGCCCTTCGGGAACAGTCGCGTCCCGAAGTGTTCGTGGGCGCGTCGCCGGGCCTGCGGGCCGTGCTGACGCAGCTCGCGCAGGTGGCCCCGACGAGCGCGACGGTGCTCCTGCTCGGGGAAAGCGGCACCGGCAAGGAGCTGGCCGCCAACACCATCCACGCGGGCAGCCCGAGAGCCGGGCACCCGTTCATCAAGGTCAACTGCGCCGCCCTGCCGGAAGGGCTCATCGAAAGCGAGCTGTTCGGACACGAGAAGGGGGCGTTCACCGGCGCGGTGGGCGTGCGGAAGGGCCGTTTCGAGGCCGCCGACGGAGGCACCCTGTTCCTCGACGAAATCGGGGAACTCGCCGTCTCCACGCAGGTCAAGCTGCTGCGCGTGTTGCAGGAACGCGAGTTCGAACGCGTCGGCGGTATGGAAACGCACAAGGTGGACGTGCGCGTGGTCGCGGCCACAAGCCGGAACCTCGAACAGATGGTCCGGGAGGGCCTGTTCCGCAGGGATTTGTTTTACCGTCTGAACGTGTTCCCCGTGTATATGCCGCCCCTGCGCGAACGTCCCGGAGACATCCATCTGCTCGTGGAGAATTTTCTTGACAAGTACGGGCATAAAATCGGCAAGCGGGGGCTGCGGGTGACGCCCGAGGCCGAGGCGTTGCTGCTGGCCCATCCGTGGCCCGGCAACATCCGGGAACTTGAAAACGTCATCGAGCGGGCGGTCATCCTGACTACGGACGGGGTGATCCGTCCGAACCTCCTTCCGCCCAACATGCAGACTTCCGGCGCGCTCTCCTCGCTGCACGGAACCCTTCCCGAGGCGCTCGACCGGCTGGAACGCCAGTTCATCATCGAGGCGCTCAGGAAGTACCGCGGCAACATGGGCCGGGCCGCCGAAGCGCTCGGAATCAGCGAACGGGTGATGGGGCTGCGGATGAGGAAATTCGGCCTTGACTACAGGGCGTTCCGCGGGCAGAAAATGTGACCGTCATCGTAACTCTTGGAAAATCATAGACGTTCACCGTTCGAGTGGTGTTTCATGTCTACCATGTGACGTCATCGTGCGAGGATTGCTTCATGTCTGTTTCCCTTCCGGATTTTGAGTCGCTCCGTCAGTGGGTCGATGCGTCTTCCGCGTTTGTAAAGGCCTGGGTTCGGTCGCCTCGCCGCGTGGGCATGGTCTGTCCGAGCGGAACCCTGCTCGCCCGGAGCATGGCGGCCTACGCCCCTCGAAAGGGCGACGGGCTTGTAGTGGAGCTTGGAGCCGGGACGGGGACCGTGACCCGGCAGTTGCTGGACGTGGGCATCGCTCCGCAGCGTCTGCTGATCATCGATCAGTCTCCGGCGATGGCGGCGTTGCTGCGGAACCGTTTTCCCCATCTGAACGTTCTTGAGGCGGACGCCGAGCGTCTGGGCGATTTTTTGCCTCCGGACAGGCGAGTGGACTGCATCGTGTCTTCGTTGCCGCTGCTGTCTCTGAACGAGCACGTCCGGGCCCGGATCGTCCGCTCCATGCACGACGCTCTTGATGAGGGCGGCCTGCTCATCCAGTACACCTACTCGTGGCGCAGGGCCAATCCCTTTCTCTCGGACGGCTTCCGCTGCGTGGGCTCCCGGCAGGTTTGGCACAACGTCCCGCCCGCCCGGATTTTCCGGTTCAGGAAGGAAGGGGGAAAATAAAGATTGGGGAGGGGGAGGGAAAACTTTCTGAAGAAAGTTTTACCTACCCAAACCCTAACCCCATCCGTTCAAAGACTTTCGACTTTATCGAATCCCTCCCGTCGAATCGTCGCGTAGGCGTGAGGCCGGGTGAGTTGTTTTTTCTTATTGAAGTAAAGAGTCGAACAGACGTTCGGCTCTTTTTTTGTCGTGTCACCGGGAGACGTCCGCCTCCGAACCGGAACGGCGCGTCTCCCCGTCCGTCAGCGACCCATATGAAAGTCTTTGAAGAGGAAGGGGGTGGCTTGGAGGGGGAAGGGGTAACTTTCTTTAGAAAGTTTCCCCGTCCCCCTCCAATTTTTCGTCCGAACGCAAAAGCCCCACGCCGAGGAGGAGCGACCGGCGTGGGGACTTTCGAGGGGTATGGAAGGAAACGCCTTCGGAGGGGGGTGAAGGCGCTTCAGGGAGAGGGCGTTATTCGGCGTCGACGAAGCCGCGGCTGGGGATTTCGGGCGAATCGCTGCCCGCGATCTTGGACAGGTAGGTGTCCCCAAGCGTCTTGATGTGGTTGGCCATATTCGCGAAATAATTGTCGTGAATCTGTTCTTCGTCGAGAATGCGCTCGAACAGGCGGGCGCTTACGCTGTCGCCGTTGGCGCGACAGACTTCCAGAAGGGCGTTGTAGGTCTCGATGGTGTCGTCCTCGACCTTCACGTTGAAGGGGAAGACGTCCGTGACCTTCTGGCCCTTGGTGATCTTGGAGGAAAGTTCGCTGACGGGCTCGCCGTCAAGCTCCTTGATGCGCTCGGCGAACTGCTCGGCATGGCGCATTTCGTCAATGGCGATCAATTTGATCTTGCTGGCGAATTCGCCGTAGTCCAGGTTGTCCAGATTGTAGTGCTGATTCATGTACTGGTGCACGGCGTACAGCTCCATGCTCCGAGCCTTGTTCAGAACTTCGATAACCTTGGTCACACGCTCTTTTTTGGCCGCTTCCTGTGTCATTGCTTTGTATCCTCACTGAATGATGTTCAACTCCTGAACTGGTTTCAGTCTGGGGCAGAGGACTTTTCTTTTCAATGATTATAATAAATTACGAGTTAAAACTCTCATGGGGAAGCGTAACCGGCCGGAACGCCGCGAAAAAGCCCGCCGGGAATCCCGACGGGCTTTCAAATGCGCGGCAAGGCGAGGCGTCAGCGGGGATTGTTCGCGTCGTATTCCTTGAGCGCCATGCCGACGACCTTGGAAAGGCCGATGAGGGCGATGAGGTTGGGCAGGACCATCAGGCCGTTGAACATGTCGGCCAGTTCCCACACGAGGTTCACCTGAAGCACGGAACCCAGCACGATGAACGCCATGACGATGATGCGGTACGGCGTCGTCCCCTTGGTGCCGAACAGGTACTTGATGTTCTGCTCGCCGAAGAAGTACCAGCCGATGATGGTGGAGAAGGCGAAGAAGAACAGGCAGACGGCGACGAAGCTGATCCCGAAGGAGCCGAGGCCGGTCTCGAAGGCCTTCTGGGTCAGGGCGATGCCGGTGGTGCTGCCGTCGATGGCGCCGGTCACGAAGATGACGAAGGCGGTCATGTTCAGGACGATGAAGGTATCCACGAACACGCCCATGATGGCCACGAAGCCCTGCTGGGCGGGATACTTCACGTTGGCGACCGCGTGGGCGTGCGGGGTGGAGCCCATGCCCGCTTCGTTGGAGAACAGGCCGCGGGCCACGCCGTAGCGCATGGCTTCCTTGACGCCCGCGCCGATGAGACCGCCCGTGGCGGCGGCGGGGTCGAACGCACCCACGAAGATCATCTTGAAGGCCGGGAGAATCTGGGAGGCATTGGTGATCAGCACGATGAGGCCGCCGAGCAGGTAGAGCGCGGCCATGATCGGCACGACCTTTTCCGTGAAGGAGGCGATGCGGCCCATGCCGCCGAAGAACACGAACGCGGCGAGCGCGGCGATGATCACGCCGATGGCGATGGGCGGCACGGCGAAGGCGGTCTGGAAGGCTCCGGCGATGGAGTTGGACTGCACCATGTTGCCGATGAAGCCGAGGGCGATGATGATCGAGACGGAGAAGAACGCCGCCAGCTTTCGGCTGCCGAGGCCCTTGGAGATGTAGTAGGCCGGGCCGCCGGTGACGTGGCCCTGATCGTCCTTGGTCTTGTAGGTCTGGGCGAGCACGGCTTCGGCGAAGATGGTGGCCATGCCGAAGAAGGCCGCGATCCACATCCAGAAGATGGCTCCGGGGCCGCCCATGGCGATGGCCGTAGCCGCGCCGGCGAGGTTGCCGGTGCCGACCTGCGCGGCGATGGCCGTGGCGAGGGACTGGAAGGAGCTCATGCCGTGCTTGCCGGCCCGTTCGCCGTGCAGGGTCAGTCCGCCGAACGTGGATTTGACCACAAGGCCGAAACGGCGGATCTGGATGAAGTCCAATTTCAGCGTAAAGTAGATGCCCACGCCGCACAGCAGCGGAATGAGGCAGTACATGCCCCACAGAAATCCGTTGATGTCGGACACGAGCTGAGTCAGTTGATCCATCGTTTCTTTCCCCCTGCGTCATCAAAAGGTTCATCGTCACCGTGCCCGCCGCTCCTCGACGGCGGACGCGTTTCCCCGGAGGGAAAAGACGTTTTTTCTATCATAGGGGGTCTAAGCCTTTGTGGGCTGCAAGTAAACAGCCGATTTTTTTAGATTCATGCGAAAAAGTTATGCAAAACGAAAGCCGGTTCCGAAACCCGCCGGGATATCATGGAAAAAAACAGTCCCAAAACGCGGCGGCGCACGCATCATGCGGATACTGTTCTTGAATTCACAAATGTCGCCCCGTGGCGCGGTTCCGACGGGGAAGGACGGCTTCGGAGAACGCCGCCGCGCTCCGAAAACGCGCCGTAGCTCTCCAGCGGGCGGGGAAAGGCGGCGGAATGCGGCCCCGCCGTCGCGCTGGCATCACGAACGGGCCGGTTTTTTGTGAGAAAAGCGGCGTCGGACGCTCCAAAAGGGCGTCGGCGCCGTGTCCGGAGCGGAGCCGCTATAGATTATCATCTTGACGTCCCTAGCTCCGGAATTCATTATGCCGCCATGCTTGTATCCGCCATTCGTTCATGCTCTCTTCGGACCGTCCGCGCGTTCGCGGCTGGACTGGCGTTGTGTCTGCTGCTGTCGGGATGCCTTTTCGGTTCCGGAAACAAGAAAGATACGTTGCGCGACGGGCAGGCGGACGCGCCTCCGGCCAAGGCCGTGCGCTATGCCGTGGACATCCGGTCCAAGCCCGAAAACGCCGGGCTCGTTTCGGAACTCCGGGAAAACAGCCAGCTCGTCTGGCTTCGGAACGATCTGCCCGACAGCCGGGTGGGGCTGGAGCGCCGGATGCTGGAGGACGTGGAAACGGCCCGCAAGATTTTGCATTCGCAGGGCTATTACGACGGGACGGTGCGCCGCCGCATCGACTGGGAGGCCCAGCCCCCCAAGGTGACGCTCACGCTCGTCCCCGGCGAACGGTATGTGATCGGCCCGACGACGCTGCGCTATGAGCGTACCGGTCAGGCGGACCCCCTCGTGGATGCGGACCTGCCCGAATCCGTCCGGGGCGTCGATTTCATGGACAAGGCCCCGGAAACGCTGGAGGCGTTCGGGCTCGCCAAGGGAGCCCCCG
This sequence comes from uncultured Bilophila sp., assembly GCA_959604115.1. Classification (GTDB taxonomy): domain Bacteria; phylum Desulfobacterota; class Desulfovibrionia; order Desulfovibrionales; family Desulfovibrionaceae; genus Bilophila. The sequence goes on from CAUHBW010000007.1 coordinate 18,437, forward strand.
CCGAGGCTCAGAGCGTGCTCGACGCCGTGGCCTCCGTGGTGACGCGGATGCGCAAGGAAGGCTATCCCCTCGCGGAACAGGGCAAGGCCAGATATATCATCGACCGCTCCACCCATACGCTGGAGGCGGACGTGCTCATCAGGACCGGGCCGCTCCTGCGGATGGGGCCGGTCCATGTCGGCGAACAGAAGCGGCTGGAAGACACGCCCGAGGTCAGCGACGACTATCTCAACATGCTGAGCCCGTGGGTCGAGGGGCAGTACTGGAACGACGATCTGTTGAAGGAATACCGGACCACGTTGCAGGAAACCGGCCTGTTCAGCTCCATCGACATGAAGCCCGCCCGGCTGTCTCCGCAACAGGCGGAGGCGGCGGGATGGAAGGTGGAGGAACGCGGCGGAAAGGCCGCCGAGGCCGCCGTTTCCACCCCCGGCGCGCCCGGAAGCGGTTCCGGGACGGCGTCCGCCAAGCTCCCGATCTGGGTGACGACCAAGGGGACCACGCCGGTGGCCCTCGCCGTCCGCGACGCGCCTCCGCGCACCGTGAGCGGCGGCCTGCTGTACTCCACGGACACCGGCTTCGGCGTGCGCGGAGCGTGGGAAAACCGGAACCTGTTCGGCGGCGGGGAACAGCTCCGCATCACCGCGCCGATCTCGCGGGATTCGCAGTCCCTGAGCGCCTCGTTCCGCAAACCGGCCTTCGGCATCCGGGATCAGGCGCTGGTGGGCGAGGCGTGGGCGATCAACGAAACTACGGACGCCTACGATCAGAGCGCGATGTACGTTGCGGCGGGCCTTGAGCGGCGTTTCCGCAAGGAGTGGCGCAACTGGTGGGCCAGCGCGCGCGTCTCTCTCGAAGCGGGCAAGCTCAGCGACAACTACCGGGGCAGCCGGACGTACAGCCTGCTCGGCGTTCCTCTGGCGGTGCGCCGGGATACGACCAACAGCCTGCTCAACCCGACCACGGGCACGCGCGTGAGCCTTGAGGTCACGCCGTACACGGGCACCTACAACGGTCCCCTGACCACGGTGCGGACCCGGCTGGACGCCAGCGGCTACTGGTCGCCCTTCGACTGGTCGCGTCTCGTGCTCGCGGGCCGGGCCGGGGCGGGCACCCTGACGGGCGAGAACGTGCGGGACATCCCCGCGTCCCTGCGCTTCTATTGCGGGGGCGGCGGGTCCGTGCGCGGCTACAAGTACCAGTCCCTCGGCCCGCACGACCGCAACGGCGATCCGCTCGGGGGCCTGTCCTTCACCGACATGAGCCTTGAGGCGCGGTTCAAGATCACCGAAACCTTCGGCATCGTGCCGTTTCTGGACGGCGGCATGGTCTACGAGTCCTCCACCCCCGACTGGGGCAGGGATCTGTCGTGGGGCGTGGGCCTCGGCTTCCGCTATTATACGGTGATCGGCCCCATCCGCCTCGACATCGCCACGCCGTTGCAGGATCGCGGCAACAACAAGGCGTTTCAGATTTACCTCAGCATCGGGCAGGCGTTCTGATGACCGTACACCCACTCCTTCGCCGCGCGGGGCGCGTTTTCGGCTGGAGCCTGCTGGGCCTCGCGCTGACGCTGGTCCTCGTCCTCGCCGTCGGCTTCGCGTTCCTGCGCAGCCAGACCGGCGAACGCTGGATCGCGGATACCGTGGTTTCGGCCCTGCACGGCGCGGGCCTCGACGCCCGCCTCGGCGCGCTGGAAGGCCCGCTCCCCTTCACCCTGCGCCTGCGCGACTTCCGGCTTGCCGACGCGAAAGGCGTCTGGCTGGACGTGCCCGAAGCCACCCTCCGGGTCGGTCCCGCCGCGCTGCTGCGCGGGCACCTGCTGGTGGAGGAGCTGAGCGTTCGCGAACCGGCGTTGCTGCGCGTCCCAGAGTTTCCGCCCGCCGACCCTCCGCCTCCCCCGTCCGATCCGCTGGATCTGCTCCGTCCGTCGTTCCTGAAGCCGCTCGGATCCGACATCGCGGGCTATCTGAAACTGGCGACCGTGGAGCGGCTGCGCGTCGAGCGTTTCCGGCTCGGTCAGGACGTGATGGGGCTCCCGCTGACCGCGACCCTCGAAGGCGGCGGCCCGCTGACGGATTTCCGCAACCGCGTGGACGTCGCGTTGTCCCGCCCGCAGGAGGGAGACGGCCCGGCCCGGCCCCTGCTGGACGTTTTCGGTTCCCTGAATCTCGGCAACGCGGGTGACTGGCTGGCGGACGCCGGGAAGGACGTCCATCCCGATCTGGCGGCGGGACTCGATCTCCGGCTCGCCGTTCACGGCGCGGCGGAGACGGAAAAGCCTTCCTCCCCGGAAGAAGGCTCGCTGCGGGCTCTGCTGACGCTGACGGAAGGACGCCTCGGCGTGCCCGCGCTGGCCCTGTCCGCGCCGGGAACGACCCTTGCGGCCTCGGAACTTTCTTTGGATGACGACCGGATCGGCGGCGGGCTGACCGCCGGGCTGAGCGATCCCGCCGCCCTGATGCGGCTGGTCGCCCTGCTCACGGGCGGCGAACCGGTTGCACTGCCCCTGACTTCCGCGAGTCTCGACACGACGCTTTCCGGCACGCTGGAGGCTCCCGAACTCGCGCTGGAGGCCACGGTCCCCGGCATCATTCTCGATCCCGCCCAAAAGGACGCCCGGCTGGACGCTTCGGCCTCGCTGCGTCTCTCCGCGCACGCGCTGTTCACCGAACCGGCCCTGACCGCGGACGGAACGGTCAGGCTCGGCGGGCCGTTCGTGGCTCCGCTGTTGCCGCGCAAGGAGGCGGACGCGCATCCCGGCGCCGCCGAAATCCGGCTTCACGCCGAGGCTTCGGACACGGCGGGCGCGCTGGCGGTCAAGGCGCTCCGCATCGACTCCGAATGGCTGACGCTGGCCGGAGACGCCTCGCTGGACAATGCGACCGGCAAGCTCGCGGCGGCGTTGCGGCTCGACGTGCCGTCCCTGCGGGCGTTGACGCTGTTCCCGCCCGTGGCGGCCGCTCTGGCCTCCTCGCCGTTCCGCGAACTGGCTGGCACGGTGAACGCTAGGGCCGAAGTCCGGCGCGACGACGCCCAAACCCCGCTTGCGGGTTCCCTCAAGCTGCAACTGGCGTCCATGCGCTGGGGCCTTCCGCAGCTCCAGAACACCGTGGGCGAAACCGCGTCCCTCGGCCTCGCGTTTTCCGCACAGCCGGAAACCGGCGCGGTAACGGTTCGGGACGTCGCGCTCAAGGCGGGCCAGCTCGGCGGCAAGGGCGAAGCGAGCCTGTCCGCGAATCAACATCTGGAAACTACGCTCGCCCTCGCCCTGTCCTCACTGTCGGGGCTTGATCCCTCGTTGTCCGGTCCGCTCGACGTGAAGCTCCGCGCCTCCGGGCCGCTGCTTTCGCCCGGCGGGGAGATCACCGTTTCCAGCCCGCGTCTGGGGGTGCGGACCGCCGAACTGGAGGGCCTGCGCGTGCGCCTGCATACCCCGTCCGTGGGCGAGAAGGGCGGCGGGGGCACGCTGGAGATGGCCGCCACCCTCCGCGACGCGACCATCAAGACGTTGCAGACTGGCGCGCCCCTGCGCTTCGCCACGGACTGGCGGTTCACGCCGGAACAGTTCCAGCTCCACAAGACCACACTTGACGCGCCCGGCCTCGCGCTGTCCGGTTCGCTTGACGCCTTCCTCGCCCGGCAGCGGCTGGACGGCGGATTTCGGCTGGCGGTCACGAACTGGGCGGCCCTGTCCTCGCTCACCGGCGTGCCGCTCAAGGGTTCCGCCGCCGTCGTCAACATCGCTCTGTCGCACGACGGGACGCAGCGGCTTTCGGCGGACTGGTCCTTCGGAGCGCTCGCTTCCGAGGGCGTTTCCGTCCGCTCGCTGACCGGCAGGCTTCGGCTCGACGATCTGTTCGGCAAACAGAGCCTCAGCCTGACCGCCGCGCTCGGCAAGGGCTCGGCGTCCGACTTCCGTTGGAACAAGGGCGCGATCGACGTGTCCGGCACGCCGGACCGGCTGCGGGCTTCGGCGTCCCTGCAAGGCAAGACCTCGGCGGACATCAGGTTGTCTCTCGATCTCGCGGCGCGCAAGGCGTTGGTGGAACGGCTCACCCTGACCGACCGCCGCAAACGGACTCTTGTGGGCGTCCGTCTGAACCGGCCCGTCAACGTCGCCTTCGGCAACGGCCTGAATATCGACAACCTTGATCTTTCCGTTCTGCCGCAAGGTACGCTGACGGCTCTCGGCCGTCTCGACGGGCGCGGCCTCGCGCTCGAAGCCCGCCTGCGCGACGTGGCCATCAACACGGCCCGGCTGTTTACGGACACGCCCGTCCCGGACGGGCTCCTCAACGCTTCCGTGGCCCTGTCCGGCACGCCGTCGCGTCCGCAAGGCTCCCTGTCGCTGTCGCTGACGGACATCGCCTTCCCGGACAGCGACATGCCGCCCGCCGCCGTGCGGATCGACGGCGCGCTGCGCCCTTCCGGGCTCGTCCTCAAGCTCAAGACCGACGGCATGGGCACGTCGCCCGCCACGGGCACGGTGTCTCTGCCGTTGTCCTTCTCCGCGTCGGGCGTGCCGACCCTGCCTCTGAACAAGCCGTTCAGCGGCACGCTGTCATGGGAAGGCGCGCTGGCGTCGCTGTGGCGGTTCGTGCCGCTCGCCAATTCCAGCCTCACCGGGCAGGGCTCCCTCAGCGTCCTGTTGTCCGGCACGCTGTCCGCGCCCGATCTGTCCGCATCGCTCCGCATCGAGAACGCCATGTTTGAAGAGGTGCTTGCCGGTCTTGCGTTGTCCGACATCAACGCCAGCGCCTCGCTCCGGTCCGGCGGGCTCTCGCGCCTCTCCCTCTCCGCCACGGACGGGCAGGGCGGAGCCGTCGGCCTCAACGGCACCATTGGTCCGCTGGCTTCCGGTTTTCCTCTGTCGCTGCACGGCACCATCAACGAGCTGTCTCCGCTGCATCGCAACGACCTGTCCATCACCCTTTCCGGGACGGCGGACATCGTCGGTCCACTCGTCTCGCCCGACGTACGCGCCGCGATCACCGTCAACAAGGGCCAATATCAAATCGTCAGTTCGTTCGGTACGAACATCCCGACTCTGAACGTCGTGGACGCCGGGCAGGATGCGTCCGCCTCGTCGTCCTCCGGCGCGGGTCCGCATCTGAACGTCGAGGTGATCATCCCGAACCGGTTCTTCGTGCGCGGCAAGGGGCTTGAAAGCGAATGGAAGGGCAATCTGCACGTCGCCGGTCCGGCGTCCAATCCCGTGATCACCGGGAGCATCAACTCCATCCGGGGGCAGTTCGGCTTGCTCGGCAAGCAGTTTACCCTGAGCCGGGGCGACGTCGAGTTCAGCGGAGCCACGCCGCCCGATCCTCTGCTCAACGTGCTCGTGACCTACGAAGCGGCGAACATCACCGCCGAGGCCACGGTTTCCGGTCCGGCCTCCTCGCCCACGCTGACGCTTTCCAGCCAGCCGCCGCTGCCGCAGGACGAAGTGGTGGCGCAGGTGCTGTTCGGGCAGAGCGCGTCCAGCCTCGGGCGCATGGAGGCGATTCAGCTCGCCGCCGAGCTGGCTTCGCTCTCGGGATTCGGTTCGGGCGGGCTCGGCGTCCTCGGCGAAGTGCGGGACACGCTCGGGTTCGACGTGCTCCGGTTCGGCAGCATACAGAACGGTCCCCGACAGCAGACCAGCCGCAATGTCGGCCTGTTGCAGCCGCCCGGACAGTCCGGCGCGGGGAATGCCGAGGACAACTCCATCCCCTCCCTCGAAGTGGGCAAGTACGTCATGGACAACGTGTACGTCGGGCTTCAGCAGGGCATGACCGGCGACGCCAGCGGCGTGCGCGTCGAAATCGAACTCGCCCCCAACCTTAACCTTGAAGGTGTCTCCACCCCGCAGGGCTCGGAGGTCGGGCTGAACTGGAAGAAGGATTATTAAATTGATATGATTGTGAAAATTGGGGGGGGGGGGGGGGGGGGTGTGGGTGAGGGTGTGTGGGAACGGCAACAGCACACC
>CAUHBW010000008.1 GCA_959604115.1 uncultured Bilophila sp.
CCTTATTAATGTCTGGGGAGTGGGGGAGGGGGGTGGGGGATGGGAGAGCCTTTCTTCAGAAAGGCTCTCCCTTCCCCCAATCTTCTAGTCCTTTTCCTCTTTCTCTTCCTTCTTTTTCTTGCCCATGAGCCTTTCGGAAGCCCCCATGATCCAGCGGAAGAAGAAGGGAATGAACAGGGGCGCGATAAGAGTCGCGACGAGCATGCCGCCGATGACGCTGGTGCCGATGGCGTGGCGGCTGGCCGCGCCCGCGCCGGTGCTGACCGCGAGGGGCACGCAGCCGAGAATGAAGGCGAGCGACGTCATGATGATGGGACGGAAGCGAAGGCGGGCCGCCTCTTCCGCCGCATGGATAACGTCCTTGCCCTCGTTGCGGTACTGCTCGACGGCGAATTCCACGATCAGAATGGCGTTTTTGGCCGACAGGCCGATCAGTGTCACGAGAGCCACCTGAAAATAGACGTCGTTGGAAATGCCGCGCAGCCAGATCGCCGTGATGGCCCCGAGCACGCCGAACGGAACGGCGGTCAGCACGGTGAGCGGCAGCGACCAGCTTTCATACTGCGCCGCGAGAATCAGGAAGACCATCACCAGCGCGAGCACGAAGACCAGATAGCCGCCGCTGCTGACCAGCTTTTCCTGATAGGACGAGCCGGACCACGCGATGGTGTACCCTTCGGGCAGGACTTCCTTCGCCACTTCCTCCATAGCCGTCATGGCCTGCCCGGAGCTGTAGCCCGTGGCGGGGTTGCCCATGAACTTCGCGGCCTGGAAGTTGTTGAAACGCTCCACGGTCTGGGGACCGGCGGTCGGCTTCACGTTGAGCAGCGCGGTCAGGGGAACCATGTTCCCACTGTTGTTGCGCACGTAGACTTCGGCCAAATCCTCGGGCCGCGCGCGGTAGTCGCGTTCCGACTGCGTGTACACGCGGAAGGTCCGCCCGTACAGGTTGAAGTCGTTGATGTAGGTCGAACCGAAAGTCGCCTGCATGGTCGAAAACACGTCGGACACGTTCACGCCGAGCGTGCGGGCCTTCTCGCGGTCCAGCTCCACGAACAACTGCGGGGCGTTGACCGTAAACGACGAACTCACGCCCTGCAACTCCGGCCTTTTGTTCGCTTCCGCCATGAGCTTCCGGGCGACGTTGTACAGTTCCACGCTGCCCTTGCCGTTGCGGTCCTGCAGCCACATTTCAAAGCCGCCGGTGTTGCTCATGCCGCTGATGGGCGGCGGGTTGAAGGCGAGGAAGGAACCCTGCGCCAGCCCGAAGCCCATTCCGTACAGCTTGCGCGCGAGGTCGAAGGAGCTGTCCCCCGCCGCCTTGCGCTCGTCCCACGGCTTGAGCGTGAAGAAGAAGGTCGCCACGTTGGTCTTGGCGGCGTTGCTCACGGCGTCCATGCCCGAGAAGCTCATCACGTCCGCCACCAGCGGGTTGGCCATGATCTCCTTGTTCAGCCGGTCCGCCACGACGGACGTCCGGCTGATCGCCGCGCCGTCGGGCATGGTCATGAGGGCGATGAGGTAGCCCTGATCCTCGTCGGGAACGAGGCCGCCCGGCACGCGCTCGAACACGCCGCCGATGCCCACGATGACGAGGACGAACAGGACGAGGGCGAGGAGGCTGCGCCGCAGGAGCATCTTGACGATACTCACGTATTTGCCGGTGAGCCCTTCGAACCATTCGTTGAATTTGCGGAAGAAGGCGTTCGGCGCGCCGTGTCCCGGCTTGAGCAGCAGGGCGCACAGGGCGGGCGTGAAGGTCAGGGCCACCGTGCCCGAAATGACCACCGACACCGCGATGGTGATGGCGAACTGCTGGTACATGCGGCCCGCCATGCCGCCGGTGAAGGCCACGGGGATGAACACCGCGCACAGCACCAGCACGATGGCGATGACCGGCCCGGTCACTTCCTGCATGGCCTTGGCGGTCGCCTTGCGCGGGGGCAGGCCGTCGCTGATGTGCCGCTCCACGTTTTCGAGCACCACGATGGCGTCGTCCACCACGATGCCGATGGCGAGCACAAGGCCGAACATGGTCAGGGTGTTGATGGAGAATCCGAGCGCGTACATGCCCGCGAACGTGCCCACGATGGACACGGGCACGGCGAGGCAGGGGATCAGCGTGGCGCGCCAGTTCTGGAGGAACAGGTACACCACGAGGAACACCAGCACGATGGCCTCGAACAGGGTCTTGACCACTTCCTCGATGGAAATCTTGACGAAGGTGGTGGTGTCGTAGGGAATGGTGTAGGCCACGCCCACGGGGAACTGTTGGGAGAGTTCGGCCATCTTGGCCTTGACGAGTTCGGCGGTCGCCAGCGCGTTGGCCCCCGGCGACAGGTAGATGCCGATGGGCACGGCCTCCATGCCGTTGTACTTGCCCACGAAGTCGTAGCTCTGCGCGCCGAGCTCGATGTCCGCCACGTCCTTGAGGCGCAGGATGGAGCCGTCGGCCTCGGTGCGGAGGATGACCTCCCCGAACTGTTCCGGCTTGACGAGACGGCCCTGCGTGGTGATCTGCCACGTCACGCCCACGCCGGGGGACATGGGCTCCGCGCCCATGCGGCCCGCCGCGAACTGGGCGTTCTGGTCGCGCAGGGCGGTGGCGATGTCGTCGGTGGTGATGCGAAGCTGGCTCATGCGGTCGGGCTTGAGCCAGACGCGCATGGAATAGTCCTGCGCCGCGAAGTTCTTGGCGTCGCCCACGCCGGGCAGACGCTTGAGTTCGTCCACGATGTTCAGCAGGGCGTAGTTGCTGAGATAGATGGTGTTGTACCGCTGATCCGGCGAGGTCAGAAACACGATCTGGAGCATGGACGACGATTTTTTCAGCACCGAGACGCCCATGCGCTGCACTTCCTGCGGAAGCTGCGCCAGCGCGAGCTGCACCCGGTTGTTCACGTCGATGGTCGCCTGATCCGGGTCCGTGCCCACGTCGAAGGACACGGTGAGGCTCATGCTCCCCGTTCCCGCGCTGACCGAGCTCATGTAGATCATGTTGTCGACGCCGTTGATCTGGCTCTCAAGCAGCGAGGCCACGGTTTCGGCGATGACTTCGGCGCTCGCGCCGGTGTAGGTCGCGGAGACTTCCACCTGCGGGGGCGTCAGGTTGGGGTACTGCTCGATGGGCAGCACGGAAATGGCAATCGCGCCCACCAGCGTGATGATGAGCGAGATGACCGTGGAAAAGATCGGGCGGCGAAGGAAAAAGCCTTCCTTGATCTCGGAGGCCCGTTCCGGCGTCGGCTGTTGTTTGGTTTCCATGTCGGCCCCCTACTCGGCCTTGCCGGGAGCGGCGTCCGTGCCGACGGGCTGATCGGGGAGCGCAACGTCCTTGGGCCGGGACTCCTGAATCCGTACGGGCTGTCCGGGGACGGCCTTGTTGCTGCCTTCGGTCACGATGCGCTCGCCGGGCTTCAGCCCCTTGTTGAGCAGGAAGCTGTCGCCGTAGTTGTCGCCGAGGTCCACAGCGCGCATTTCGGCCTTGTCGCCCTCGCCGATCACGACCACCATGCTGCCCTGCTGGGTCTGGATGACGGCCTGTTGCGGAATGAGAACGGCGTCGACCAGTTCCATGCCGGAGAGGGTGACGCGCACGAACTGGCCGGGCAGGACGAAGAGATCCGGGTTGGGGAACTCGGCCCGCGAGGCGACCACGCTGGTGTTGGCGCTGACCTGCTTGTCCACGAAGGTGACCTTGCCCTTGCGTTCGTAGACGGTGCCGTCCGCGAGGGTGAGTTCCGCCGTGGTGTTCCCGGTCTTGAGGCGGCCCTGCGCGTCCAGCGCGCGCAGGCGCATGAACTGCGGGCTGGGAATGGCGAAATTGGCGTACATGGGATCGTTCTGGTTAACCACGGTCAACAGGCTGCCGTCCTGCGATCCGGCGGTGATGAGGTTGCCGACCGTGCGGTATTCCCGGCTGGCGAACCCGGAGACGGGCGAGGTGACGTAGGCGTAGCCGAGCTTGATCTCTGCCTCGTTGACGGCGGCCTTGGCGGAATCGAGATCGGCCTTGGCGCTGTTGTAGGCGGCCTGCGCGTCGTCGCGGTCCTTCTGGCTGACGGCGTTCTTGGCGTAGAGGGGCAGGACGCGGTTCAGGTTCTGGCGGGCCTGCGTGAACTTGGCCTGCGCCTGTTCCATGACGCCCTTGGCCTGACGGAGCGCGGCCCTGTAGGTATCCGGCTCGATTTCAAACAGGAGCTGTCCCTGTTTGACGTACTGCCCTTCTTCATAGGCGCGGCGCATGAGGATGCCCGAAACCTGCGCCCGGACTTCGACGGCGCGGGAGCCTTCCGTCTGGCCCACGTAGGTAAAGCTGACGGGGACGTTTTTCGACTCAATGGTCATGACGCCGACCAGAGGCGGCGGCAAGGCTGCCTGTTCCTTTTTCTCGGACGAACATCCGCCGACAAGCATCAGGGCAAACAGCGCGCACACGGACATCAGCAACGAAAAAGGCGTACCGGATACTGGTTTCATCAGACAATCCTTGTTCTTCGTTTCAAAAGCGCACGCCGCCCGGAGCGCATTGACACGGCGCCGCAGCTTCGTCTACTCATAGGCTTCACGCTTCGTGGCGAACGGTAGCATGGAGCGTAGGGCGAGAAAAGAGTACTATACGCCAAAATTCCTTATGGACATACCAAAATGATGCGACACTTTATCATACGGGGCATTCTGATAGGCGGTTCGATGGGCGTGCTGTATGCGCTCGCCGGTTTTTCGGACAGCCTTCCCCGCGCCTTCGGGGTCGGGATGATCGGGGGCGCGCTCGCCGGGCTGACGCTCGCCGTCCGCCAGCGCAACAGGAAGAAGCAATGACCGGCGACGAGGCTTCCGCTCCGCCGCAGGATCGCCGCTTCGCCGCCATCGCCGCCGGCGTCCTCACCGGACGCTTTTTCGGCGTCCCCTTCTTCAATCCTCCCGTCAACCCGACCGTGCTGTTCAACGTCTGGGCCTATCTGCTCGGACCGTTTTTCTTCCTCTTCGCCGGACTGTGGCGCAAGGGGCTGGTCCTGCTCGCCGTCGGCGCGCTGCTCTACGCGCCCGGCCTGCTGCCTTCGGACGTTTCCGCGCTCGTTTCCATCCTCGCCGAGGAGTACACGCCCTATCATCAGGCCCTTCAGGGGTTCGCCCTGCTGCTCGTCGCCTTCGCCTGCCTCGGGCGGAACTTTCTCTCCCTGCTCGTCGCGCTGTCGTTCATGGCGCTTTTCGTCTACGGCGCGCTGGCAACCCGCTATCTCGATCTCGGGATCGCCTCGGCCTACGTCTGGCTGAACGCGGGCATCATCTGGAAGGCCCTGTTCCAGCTCTGCCTCTTCGCCCTGCTCGGCGGCCGGCGGCTATTGCTCGCCGCCTCCCTGCTCGCCGCCGGGGCCTTCTTTTTCGTCGGACTGCCCGTCGATCTGCCTCTCCACGTCTTCCCCGCCGCCGCGTTCCCCGTCTTCTGCGGCATGATGGCGACCTACGATCTGTACAGGAAGAACGTTCTGCGCGAACGGTTCTGGTGGTGACGATTGGGAGGGGGAGAGGGAACTTTCTAAAGAAAGTTCCCTCTCCCCCTCCCAAACCCTCCCCCTCTCCTTCAAAGACTTTCGTCCTTATCGAATCCCTTGCGGCGGCATTCCCTCAGCGCGGGACGGTTCTCCCGCAGAGAGTCTCCCTTTTCAGGAGACGGGAAAGAGGCTTTTTTCTAAAAAAACAAGGCTCCGCCACGGGAGAGTCGGCGCAAATGTTCTTTTTCAAAAACGACGAAAAAAGCGTCCAGAACAGGCAAACCTGTCCGGGACGCTCTTTTCGTCAAACCGGGAGACGTTTTCCCAATGGAAAACGCCCGCAGAACCCCGCCCTCCGTCCGCCCCATTCGCAAAAGTCTTGGGAAGAGGAGGGATATGGGGGGTTGGGGGAAGGGAGGGGAAGCCTTTCTTCAGAAAGGTTTCCCCTCCCTTCCCCCAATCTTATTTCTCTTCCTTCTTGTCCTTCGCTTCCTCGCGGAGACGCAGGCCGAGCTCGCGGAGCTGCTTGGCGGACACTTCGTCGGGGGCGTTGGTCATGAGGCAGGTGGCCTTCTGGGTCTTGGGGAAGGCGATGACGTCGCGGATGGACGGCGACTTGGACATCAGCATGATCAGACGGTCCAGACCGAAGGCGATCCCGCCGTGCGGCGGCGCGCCGTGTTCGAGCGCCTGAATGAAGTAGCCGAACTGCGACTCGTAGGATTCCTTGGAGAAGCCGAGCGCCTCGAACATGTGACGCTGCACGTCGGCCTCATGGATACGGATGGAACCGCCGCCCACTTCGTTGCCGTTCAGCACCATGTCGTAGGCGCGGGCCTTGGTGGAGGCGGGATCGGACACCATCTTTTCGAGATCGCCGTCCTTGGGCGCGGTGAAGGGATGGTGGCAGGCCACGTAACGCTTCTCCTCCTCGCTGTATTCGTACAGCGGGAAGTCCGTCACCCACAGGAAGTTCCACGCGTCCTCGGGGATCAGGCCGAGCTTTTCCCCAAGATGCACGCGGAGGTTGCCGAGGGCGGCGTTCACCATGCCGGGTTCGCCCGCCTGGAAGAACACGATGTCGCCCACGGTCAGGCCGAGGGCGTCCACGAGGCCCTTGCGCTCCTCTTCGGACAGGAACTTGGCGATGGGCGACTGCCATTCGTTCTCGCGGATCTTGATCCACGCGAGGCCCTGCGCGCCGTAAATCTTCACGAATTCGGTCAGCTCGTCGATTTCCTTACGGGAAAGCGACTCGCCGCCGGGCACGCGCATGGCCTTGACCAGCTTGGTGGCGGCAAAGAGCTTGAAGCCGGAATTGCGGACGAAGGGGGTCACGTCCTGAAGCTCAAGGCCGAAACGGGTGTCGGGCTTGTCCACGCCGTAGCGGGCCATCGCCTCGTCCCACGTCATGCGCGGGAACGGCGCGGGGATGTCCACGCCCATCGCTTCTCTGAACACGCGGATCATGAGGCCCTCGGCCATGTCCATGATCTGCTTTTCGTCGGCAAAGCTCATTTCGATGTCGACCTGCGTGAATTCCGGCTGACGGTCGGCGCGGAGGTCTTCGTCACGGAAGCAGCGGGCGATCTGGAAATAGCGGTCAAGCCCCGCGATCATGCAGAACTGCTTGAACTGCTGCGGGGACTGCGGCAGCGCGTAGAACTGGCCGTGGTTCAGACGCGAGGGCACGAGGTAGTCGCGCGCGCCTTCGGGAGTGGACTTGGTCAGGATCGGGGTTTCCACTTCAAGGAAGCCCTGCGAGGCCAGCTCGTTGCGGATCGCCACGGCGGCGCGGCTGCGGAGTTCGAGGTTGCGGGCCATGCGCGGACGGCGCAGGTCGAGATAGCGCCACTGGAGACGCAGGTTTTCGCCCGCTTCCACGCGGTCCTCAATCTGGAAGGGCGGGGTCTTGGAGGTGTTCAGCAGCTTCCAGTCGCTGACCACGATCTCGACTTCTCCGGTCTTGAGGTTGGGGTTCACCATGCCCTCGGGACGGGGACGGACCTTGCCCTTCATGGCGAGTACGTATTCGGAGCGCAGCGCGCTCGCGCGTTCGTGGGCCTCGGGAGCGTATTCGGGGCTGAACACGATCTGCGTCAGGCCGTAACGGTCGCGCAGGTCAACGAAAATCAGGCCGCCGTGGTCGCGCCGGTACTGGACCCAGCCCATCAGGCAGACTTCGGCCCCGTCGTCGGCGAGGGTCAGGTCGCCGCAGGTGTGGGTGCGTTTCCAGTCGCCGAGCGACTGGCATTCGACCACCTGTTCCTTCTGTTCTTCACTCATACCAAGTTTCCTTTATGCCTTTGCACTATTTCTGAAGCCGGGCCACGACATCGGCGAAGGGCACGGAAGCCTGTTCGCCGCTGTCCATATTTTTGAGCATGGCCGACTGGGCGGCAAGCTCGTCTTCACCGATAAGGAGGCAGAAGCGCGCGCCGGATTTTCCGGCCTGACGCATGGCGCTCTTGACGCTGCGGGACGTGAAGCCCATCTCGCCGCGGAAGCCCGCATCGCGCAGGGCCTGCGTCAGCGCGTAGGCGGAATCGCGGGCCGCGTCCGCAAGCACGACCACGTAGAAATCCGGGCGGGCGGCTTCGCGGTCCTCTTCCGAGCGGGGAAGCAGCAGCGCGAGACGTTCCATGCCGCAGGCGAACCCGAGGCCGGGCACGTTGGGGCCGCCGAGCTGGGCCACGAGGCCGTCGTAACGCCCCCCGCCCGCGACGGTGCCCTGCGCGCCGATCTGATCGGACACGATTTCAAAGGTGGTGCGGGTATAGTAGTCCAGCCCGCGCACCAGCCGGTGGTTGATCACGTAGGGCACCTTTTCGGCGTCCAGCAGACGGCGCACCGTGTCGAAATGCGCGGCGCAGTCGGGGCAGTTGTGATCGAGAATCTTGGGCGCGGCGGCGGTGTGCTCCTTGCAGGTGGGCACCTTGCAGTCCAGCACGCGCAGGGGATTGGTCACCATGCGGCGGCGGCAGTCTTCGCACAGGGCGGAATCGTCCAGTTCGGACAGCCACTGGCGCAGCGTCTCGCGATAGGCGGGACGGCAGGAGGGGCAGCCGAGCGAATTGAGCTGGAGGCTCAGCCCCTTGAGGCCGAGGGCTTCCAGAAAGCGCATCGCCATCGTGACCAGCTCGGCGTCCGCATAGGGTTCGGAAGGTCCGAGGCATTCGCAGTTGATCTGGTGGAACTGGCGCATGCGGCCCTTCTGGGGGCGTTCATAGCGGAACATGGGTCCGATGGTGAACAGCTTGGTCACGGCGTCGCCGCCCCGGCCGCTCTCGATGTAGGCGCGCATGACCCCGGCGGTCGCCTCGGGGCGCAGGGTCAGGGAACGGCCCTTCCGGTCGGGAAAGGTGTACATTTCCTTCTGCACCACGTCGGTTTCCGTCCCGATGCCCCGGCAGAACAGTTCCGTCCGTTCGAGGATGGGGGTACGCAGTTCGGTGAAGCCGTAACGGGAAAAGGTATCCCGCGCCACGGCCTCCATGTGGGTGAAAGCGTCGCTTTCCGGTGAAAACAAATCGGCGAAGCCTTTGATCGCGGTAACGTTATCGCTCATGGCCTGTACTCGTGGTTCGGTGTGACGTTGGGCTCGGATGGACGTCCGAACGCAACAGGATAGAGCAATCGTACCCTGTTGTCAAAAAAGGCCGTCCCGCAACGGATACGGCCTTTCCCCTGCCCTTTCCGCTACATCGCGATGATGTCGCGGACGGCGTTGAACAGGATGAACGCGCCGCAGAACAGGCAGACCCACGCGACCAGCTTGCGGAGCCTGCCGGTATCCATCCTGTTCGCCATGTACACGCCGAACAGGATGCCGACGATCTGCATGATGATCATCCAGAAGCCGACCTGATAGTCGATGGCGCCGTGCAGGAAGTTGGCGGCGGTGCCGGACAGCGCGACGGGGACGGAGTAGACCTGCCCCGCGCCGATGGCGATGAGCGGCGGGAAGCCGAGGGCGATCATGATCGGCACGGAGAGCACGGGCCCGCCCGCGCCGGTCAGCCCGGCGACGAAGCCCACGCCGCCGCCCACGGCGAACAGCACCCAGAACCGCGAACGCCTGCCCTCTTCCATGAACGAGAACCGCCGCCCCTTCACGGGACGGAACACCAGCGCGCCCGCGAGCAGGATCAGCAGGGCCAGCACCAGATTGAGGTACGGGGCCGCCGTAAACGCCTTGACGTCCGCACCCACGTAGGTGAACAGGAACCCGCCGACGCAGATGGGAATGGTGGCCTTCCAGTCCACATGCCCAAGGCGGATGTACAGGTAGCTGCACAGCGTGGTGGTAAAGATGAAGGTGAACAGCGTCGTGCCCATGGCGACATGGCTGGTCAGCCCCGCAAGATAGACGAGGGAAGGAATCAAAATGATCCCGCCCATGCCGGTACACCCGACCAGAAACCCGACGATGAAGCCCACAACGGCCATCATGACCATCAACATGCACTCGCTCCTTCCGTTCCCCGCGTCTTCCCGTCCGCCGTTTCACCGGCATGCGCCAGCAGGAACGCCGCCTTCTCCGCGCGGGGACGCCGTTTCACCGCCTCTTCCAGCCGGCACGCGGCGGCTCTGTCCGGCTGGGCCACGCAGCAGACCACCTCGACGGGCCGCCTTGTCCGCGTGTACTTCGCGCCCCGTTTCCCTTCTCCGTTATGTTCCCGCAACCGCCGCTCCATGTCCGTCGTCACCCCGCAGTACAGCGTGGCGTCCGCGCATCGGAGCAGGTAGACGCACCACATGCTTCCTCCGAAAACAAGGCTTGCCCCGGCACCCTTGGTTCCAGTTACGCGACAGCCTTCGCCCTTCTGCCGCTTTCGGCCTTTCTTCAAAAAAAGATAAAAGAAACGGCAACGCCGTTTCTTTTCCCTGAATGAAAAACCGAATTCCCGCGTCTCCGTTTCCGCCGGGGTCCGGGGGGGCGGCTCGCCCCCCGGACGGGGAGTCCAGAGGGGCGGTAAGCCCCTCTGGCCGCCGGAGGCATTCCCCGCCCCCGTCCACAAACTACGCAAGAGGCCTCACGGGCCTGACCCGGGGGATGCCGAACAGGATGGCGAGCACGGCGGCCACCGCCAGCAGCATGCAGTACCAGTTGTTCCACGCGATATCGAGCGGCGAAAGTTTCGCTATGGAGCCCGCCAGCAGAAGCTGCGCCCCATAGGGAATGAGCCCCTGCACGACACAGGAAAAGATGTCCAGTAAGCTTGCGCTGCGCCGCCTGTCAACTCCGTTCGTGGCCGCGATTTCGTGGGCCACCTTGCCGGTCAGAATGATCGCCACCGTGTTGTTCGCGGTGCACAGATTGGCAAGCAAAACCAAGAGACTGATGCAGCATTCGCCCGCCTTGACCGGAGACTCCGCGGAGAGCCGGCGCGCAAGGCCGTTCACCCGCTCCAGAAGCCAGCCGATGCCGCCGTGGTAGCGCATGAGCTCCCCGAGGCCGCCCACCAGCATGGACAGCACCATGATCTCGTTCATGCCCACGAAACCGGCGTAAATGTCCTTGCTCCACCTGATCAGCGTGTATCCGTCCACCGTGGCGACGCCCACCGCGCCCGTGAACACGATGCCCGCGAGCAGCACCACAAAGACGTTCACGCCCGCGATCGCCATGATCAGAATGGCGAGGTACGGCACTACGCGAATAAACTGGTAATCCTCATGCCTCACCACCTGCCCGGCGGAACCCGCCGCCCAGAGCAGCGCCAGCGTCACGAGAGCCGCCGGAATCGCAATGAGCAGGTTCATGCGGAACTTGTCCTTCATCTCGCACCCCTGCGTCCGGGTCGCCGCGATGGTGGTATCCGAAATCATGGACAGGTTGTCCCCGAACATCGCCCCGCTCATGACCACGCCGAGCAGCAGGGCCAGCGGGATGTCCGTCTGTTCGCCCACGCCCACCGCAATGGGCGCGATGGCGGCGACGGTGCCCATGCTCGTGCCCATCGCCGTGGAGATGAACCCGCCGATGAGGAACAGCCCCGGCAGGATCATGGACGGCGGCAGCAGGGACAACCCGAAGTTGACCGTGGCCTTCACGCCGCCGATGGCCGAGGCCACGGACGCGAACCCACCCGCGAGCAGAAAGATCATGCACATGGTGATGATGTTGATCTCGCCCACCCCGGAGAGGAACACGGCGATTTTCCTGTTGAGATCCTCCCTGCCCTGAACGATGGCGAGAACGATGGCGGGGATGATCGCCACGGTCGCGGAAAGCTGGTAGAACGGCATCTCCGTCCCGGCGACGGTCAGGGCGATCCCCGTGCCGATAAACAGGAAAAGGAAGACGAGCATGGGCAACAAGGCGCTGAAACGGGCTTTTTCGGACATGAAGGGCACTCCGGGTAGTCTTACGAGGTCAAGGGGGCGTCATCCGGGCAAAGCCCCACTCCTACAGCAATTGATACGGATGAACAATGCCCCGTTCCGTCCCCCCTTGTCGGCGGGAACGGCTTTGGGCTACACTTTCGGACATTGGAGACGCATCCCATGAAATCATACCGTCTCACCGAGGTCAAAAGCTACGACATCCCGTTCGCCACGCTGCCGCGTCCCGTCTTCTGGTTCAACGACACCTTCAAGGCGGGCACATGGAGCGACATCCACAGGCACGACCACTGGGGAGAGCTGGCGTTCATGCGCTCCGGGTACATGGTCGTGTGCACCGAACTCGGCAACTACGCCGCTCCGCCCGGAAGGGCCGTATGGATTCCGCCGGGCCTGACGCACGAGTGGTACATCCCCGAAGCCTCCGTGGACAACAGCCTGTACATCATGCCGCAGGTTCTGCCCCCCGGCCCCCGTTTCCAGAGTTACCATGCGATGGAAGTGTCGCCGCTGGTGCGCGAGCTGATCCTCGCCCTCAGCCCCATGCCCGCCGAATACGACGAATCGGGGTCCGTAGGCCGGATGGTGTCCGTACTCCTCGATCAGCTTCCCCTGCTTCCCGAGGTGGGGTTCCCCATGCCCATGCCGAGGGACCGCCGCCTCGTGGTCCTGTGCACAGCCCTCCTCAACGAGCCCGATTCCCCGGAAACCATCCGCGAATGGTGCGTGCGGCTCGGCATGTCCGAGCGCACCCTCGCCCGGCTGTTCCAGCGTCAGACCGGAGAATCCTTCGGACGCTGGCGGCAGCGCATCCGCCTCCTCCACGCGCGCGGGCAGCTCGAAGCCGGGCAGAACGTCACCGCCGTAGCGCTCAACTGCGGGTATGCGTCGGTTTCCGCCTTCATCGCCGCCTTCAAGAAACTGTTCGGACGCACCCCCGGCCAAATCGCCCGCTGATCTCCGTGTCCGGCGCGAAACCTCTCCGCGCATTGCCGCAGGGAACGCCCCTTCCCCGCTCTTCATCTCCATTTTGGCAGAAACGCGATACAGGTTGGCAGAATGCGAGAAGACGGGCGGGACGCGGAAAAGGTATACGGGACACAGGACGAAAAACCCGAAACGGGAATCCCACCCCGAAATATACGGAGGCGCACCATGTCTCAGATAGCAATCCGCAATTTCATCAACGGCCAGTGGCAGGAAGAAACCGGCTGCAAAACGGTTCCCCTGTACAACCCCTCCACGGGCGAAGAGATCGGTTTCGTGCCCATGTCCGGCAAGGACACCTGCGAAGCCGCCATCGCCACCGCCGCCGAAGCCTACAAGACGTGGCGTCTGGTTCCCATCGCCAAGCGCATGGTCTATATCCACAAAATCCGCGAATGCATGGTGCGCGACCATGAAAAGCTCGCGCAGGGCATCGCGCTCGATCAGGCGAAACACATTTCCGAAGCCCGCGGCGAAGTCCAGCGCGTCATCGAAATTCTGGAAATGGCCTGCACCATTCCCGCGCTCATTCAGGGCGAAACCATCGACGGCATCGCCGGAAGCATCTCCGGCAAGGTCGTGAAGCAGTCGCTCGGCGTGTTCGGCGGCGTGGCGCCCTTCAATTTCCCGGCGCTGGTGTTCGGCTGGTTCATCCCCTTCGCCATCGGCACGGGCAACACCTTCATCTTCAAGCCGTCCACGCAGTCGCCCTACTTCATGCAGATGATGTGCGACATCTTTATGGAAATCGGCCTGCCCGCCGGCGTCGTCAACGTCATCCACGGCAACCGCGACATCCCCGGCACGTGGTATGAAGACCCGCGCATCGCGGGCGTGTGCCTCGTCGGCTCCACCCCGACCGCCAAAAAGATGGCGGAAGGCTGCGCTCGGGGCGCCAAGCGCTCCATGCTCCTCGGCGGCGCGAAAAACATGCTCGTGGTCATGGAAGACGCCGACATCGACGTGTTCATCGACAACTACGTCAACTCCTGCTTCGGCTCCGCCGGACAGCGTTGCCTCGCCGGGTCCATCGTCGCCATCGTGCCCGAACTGTACGATACGGTCCTCGAACGCATGATCGAAGCCGCCAAGAAGGTAAAGGTCGGGGACGCCTTCGATCCCGACGTGTTCATGGGCCCCCTGATCTCCCGCGCCGCCGCCGACAAGGTGAAGGAATACGTGGACATCGCCCTTCAGCACGGGCACGGCTGCGAACTCGTCCTCGACGGGCGCAACCCCGATCTGCCGGAAAAGAACAAGAACGGCTTCTTCGTCGCCCCCACGATCATCAAGGACGTGACGCCCTGCAACCCGCTGTTCACCACCGAAGTGTTCGGCCCGCTGGTCGCCACGATCAAAATCGCGGATATGGACGACGCCCTTGAGCTGATCCGCCAGTCGGAATTCGGCAACGGCGCGTGCATCTTCACCCAGAGCCAGTTCTATGCCGAAAAGTTCAGCCGCGACGCCGACGTGGGCATGGTCGGGATCAACGTGGGCATCTGCGCCCCGCATCCCTACATCCCCTTCGGCGGCATCAAGGGCTCGCTCCTCGGCACCAACAAGGCGCAGGGCAAGGACGGCATCGACTTCTTCACCCAGCACAAGGTCACCACGATCCGCACCATCGACCCCAACGCCAAGAAGGGCGGAGACGTCGCGAAGCCCAAGGCCGTCCGCTCCTGCGTGGCCTCGTAAGCCGCAACGCTGAACCTCCCCCTCACGGAACGCCGAAAGCTCCTCCGGCGTTCCGTCGGACGTCCTCACGGCCGAGGACTTCCGCCTCACCCCGAAACGACCAGCCGCAGCGGTCCCGGAATCCTCCGGGACCGCTTTTTTTCATTCCGCCTTTTTCGCCGATGATTCTCTTGACCGGGCAGGAGGGCGCACCTACACTATCCATCCTGCGGCTTTCCCGGTCGATCATCAAAAACCTCATGAGGATGTTATGGCTCTCTCCAAACTTCAAAAAGGCCTGACCGGCCTCGTCATCGCCTTTGTCGCCGTCATTGCGATCGGTTACGGCGGAATGCGCTATCTTGAAGGCGCCGTCGTCGACGCCATCCGCACGTGGGCGGCCAACACCCCGGAAAACGCCCACGTGGAACTGGGCGACGTGACGTACACCCTGCTCGAGAACCATCTCGTGCTGAAGGACATCCGCTTCAACGCCGTGGGGCCGAACGGACAGCCGAGCGCCATCAGCCTTGAAACGCTGGACATCCGGAATCCCGGCACCACGCTCCTGTCGCTGATGCGCGACCCCGGCAGCGAAATCAAGGAAGCCGAAATCCCGGTCGCCGACGCCGTGACCCTGACCGGTATCTCCGTCGGCCCCGATCCGCTCACCACGGTCGGAACCCGTTCCTTCAAGAACATCAGCGTGGAGGCCGCTCCGGTCAAGGCGCTCCTCCAGAACGCCTCGGGAACCGACGCCGTCAAGGCCGCCTACATGCTCGCGTATGCGATTTCCTACTCGGAAGGGCTTGCCCTCGACGTCACGGTGAAGAACAAGGCGCTCCCCTACACAGCAATGGCTCGGCAGTCCCGCGAAACCAACTACGCGAAGGGCCATCTGGACAGTTCCGCCGTCACCGGCGTCAGCCTCTCCATGCATGACAAGGAAGTCCTGAGCATCGCCGAAGTCGGCGTTGAAAACGTCAACCTCCCGCCCCGCGAAGCCTTCGAGAAGCTCCTCTCCCTCAAGCCGGACGCCAGCGACGAAGAAGCGCTGACGATGCTGCGGGAACTGTTCGGCGGGCCCCGGCCCCTCCTCGGCGCCATACATCTGAACGACATCAAGAGCCGGAACGGCCTGCTCGGCCTGTCCGTCGCCAAGATCTCCTTCGCCAATCCGAGCACGGACCCCTTCTCCTTCGACGTCACGGTGGAGCACGCCAAGGCGCCCGCCTCGCTGATTCCCCAGCTCCAGCTGCTGTCGATCATGGGCGTGAAGGATCTGGACGCCAGCGCCGCCTTCTCCCTGTCCCTGCCCGCCAAGGACGGTGCGTTCGCCAGCTCCGGCTCCCTCAGCGTGGCCGAACTCGGCACCGCCGACATGGCCTTCAAGGGCGTGATGTCCCGGGAAGCCCTCGACAAGGCGTTCCGGATGAGCCTCAAGGCCGATACGCCCGCCGACGATGAGACGATCGAACGGTTCATGGACGAAAACCTGAAGTTCACCCGCATTGAAATCGGGTACGCCGACGAAGGACTGCTTCCCCGTCTGGGCCTCATCGGTCAGCAGCTCATGGGCCTGACGACCGACCAGTGCATCGAACTGGCGAAGCAGTACGTCCGCGAAAACGCCGGACAGGCCGCCGAGGGCGACGGCATGCGAAAGCTGATGGACTTCATCGACCGCCCCGGCGCGGTCCGCATGATCTTCGACTCGGCCAAGCCCATGACCGCCGACGAAATCGACGACGCCCCGACCGATTCCCCGGTATTCAAGCTGGAGGCGACCCCCGGTCCCAAGACCGCTCAAGAACTGATCACCGAGCTCGCGAAGAAGTAGCCCGCACGGCCCGAACGCAGGAGGGGGAGGCTCGCCTCCCCCTTTCCATTCTCTCCGGCCTTGTTTCTATCCTGCGGAATCCATTGATCTACCGGGCCAGCGCCCGGCAATCCTGTTGCCCGTCCCGGAGGCTTTTGGTATAAAGGCCGATCTGGAACGAACGGTTCCGCCTCAAACCCGCCACTCACACGGAGTTCCCCGATATGGCAAAAAAGCCAACGCTTACCCCTGAAGAAGCGCGCCAGGAAGCGCTGAAGACCGCCCTCGAAACCATCGAACGCAAGTTCGGGCAGGGTGCGGTGATGAAGCTCTCCGACGACGTCCACGTCAAGGTGCCGGTGATCCCCACCGGCTCCATCGGCCTTGATCTGGCCCTCGGCATCGGCGGCATCCCCAAGGGACGCGTCACCGAAATCTACGGCCCCGAATCTTCGGGCAAAACGACCCTCACCCTGCACGTCATCGCGGAATGCCAGAAGAACGGCGGCACCGCCGCCTTCATCGACGCCGAACACGCCCTCGACGTGACCTACGCCAAACGGCTCGGCGTCAAGACCGACGAACTGCTCATCTCGCAGCCCGACCACGGCGAACAGGCCCTTGAAATCGCGGACATGCTGGTCCGCTCCGGGGCCGTGGACCTCGTGGTCATCGACTCCGTGGCCGCCCTCATCCCGCAGGCCGAACTCGAAGGCGCGATGGGCGAAACGCAGGTCGGCGGCCATGCCCGCCTGATGTCCCACGCCCTGCGCAAGCTCACCGGCACCATCCACAAGTCCCGCACCGCCGTCATCTTCATCAACCAGATCCGCATGAAGATCGGCATGACCGGCTACGGCAGCCCGGAAACCACCACCGGCGGCAACGCGCTCAAGTTCTACTCCTCCGTCCGCCTCGACATCCGCAAGATCCAGACACTCAAGGACAAGGAGGAGGCCTACGGCTCCCTCACCCGCGTGAAGGTGGTCAAGAACAAGATGGCCCCGCCCTTCCGCGAAGCCAAGTTCGACATCATCTGGGGCACGGGCATCTCCCGCTCCGGCGAGCTCATCGACCTCGGCGTGGACGCCGGGATTGTGGACAAGAGCGGCGCATGGTTCGCCTTCGGCGCCGAAAAGCTCGGACAGGGCAAGGAAAAGGTCCGCGCCCTGCTCGACGAGACGCCGGAACTGCGCGACGCCATAGAGGCCCAGCTCGTCGAATATCTGGGCATGAACCCCAAGGTCATCGTGCCCGCCGAGGAGGCCCAGCCCGATCCCGAAGCCGGTCCGATGATCGACGATATGGACGAAGAAATGTAACCAGCCGGGAACAGGGGGAGGTCCGCCTCCCCTTCCCGATGCCTCCGGGCACGCCGTGCCCCACCTTTCCAGCCCCGCAGGAGCCCCTATGCTGACAGCCAATGAAATCCGACGCCGCTTTCTGGACTACTTCAAGAAAAACGGCCACACCGAAGTCCCCTCCTCGTCGCTGATTCCCCGCGACGACCCGTCCCTGCTGTTCACCAACGCGGGCATGGTGCAGTTCAAGAAAATTTTCTGCGGGCAGGAAAAACGCGACTACGTGCGCGCCACCACCTCCCAGAAATGCCTGCGCGTGGGCGGCAAGCACAACGACCTCGACAACGTGGGCCGCACCGCCCGCCACCACACCTTCTTCGAGATGCTCGGCAACTTCTCCTTCGGCGACTATTTCAAGGAAGACGCCATCCGCTTCGCGTGGACCTTCATCACCGAAGAGCTGAAGCTGCCCAAGGAAAAGCTGTACATCACCGTCTACAAGGACGACGACGAAGCCTTCGAACTGTGGCGGAAGGTCGCGGGCGTCGCGCCCGAACGCATCTTCCGCCTCGGCGACAAGGACAACTTCTGGAGCATGGGCGATACCGGCCCCTGCGGCCCCTGTTCGGAGATCCACTTCGATCAGGGCGCGGACATGGCCTGCGGCCCCGACTGCGGCATCGGCAAGTGCGACTGCGACCGCTTCCTCGAAATCTGGAACCTCGTGTTCATGCAGTTCGAGCAGCTCCCCGACGGCTCCCGCATCCCCCTGCCCCGTCCCTCCATCGACACCGGTATGGGCCTCGAACGCATCGCGGGCGTATGTCAGGGCGTGCGCTCCAACTACGACACCGACCTGTTCCAGACCTTCATCCAGTACATGGCCGAACTCGCGGGCGTCCGCTACCACGACAACGACGACACGGACACCGCCCTGCGCGTCATCGCGGACCACAGCCGCGCCATCGCCTTCATGATCGCGGACGGCATCCTGCCTTCCAACGAAGGCCGCAGCTACATCCTGCGCCGCCTCATCCGCCGCGCCTACCGCTTCGGCCGCCTCATGGGCATGCGGGAGCCCTTCCTCTACAAGACCGCGCTCAAGGTCGTGGAGGTCATGGGCGACGACTATCCCGAACTGCGCGCCCGCGCCGACTTCATGGCCCGCGTGGTCCGCGAGGAGGAGGAACGCTTCGCCGCCACGCTGGACAAGGGCCTCGCCATGCTCGAAGAGGAAATGGACGCCCTCGCCGCCCGCGGCGAAAAGATCATCCCCGGCGAAACCGCGTTCCGGCTCTACGACACGTACGGCTTCCCGCTGGACATCGTGAACGACGCGGCGGAAAAGCGCGGTTTCAAGGCCGACGAGGCCGGGTTCAACGACTTCATGCTCCAGCAGCGCCGCCGCGCCCGCGCCGCGTGGAAGGGATCGGGCGAAAAGGACGTGGCCTCCCGCTTCCAGACCCTGCTTGAGGACGGCCTCAAGAGCGAATTCTTCGGCTACGACGCCCTGTCCGGCGTGGGCCGGGTGGTGGCCCTGCTCGATGAGGACGGCCTCCCCGTCGACGCGCTCGCCGACGGAGCCAAGGGCTACGTCGTCACCGACCGCACGCCCTTCTACGGCGCGTCCGGCGGCCAGTGCGCCGACACCGGCATCCTCGCCGCCCCGGCGGGCACCGCGAAGGTGCTGGACGCCCTGAAGGCCTCCGTCGACCTCACGGTCCACCACATCGCCGTGGACAACGGCACCCTGCTCCCGGATCAGGAAGTGACGCTCACCGTGACCGAATCGACCCGTCTCGACGCGGCCCGCAACCACACCTGCACGCATCTGCTCCATGCGGCCCTGCGCCGCGTACTCGGCGAGCATGTGCGGCAGGCCGGTTCGCTGGTCACGCCGGACCGTCTGCGTTTCGACTTCTCGCACATCGCGCCCATGACGCCGGAAGAACTCGCCGCCGTGGAACGCGACGTGAACGCCGCGATCTTGGCCGACTACCCGTTGTCCACCAAACTCATGGGCCAGCAGGACGCCATCGACATGGGCGCGATGGCCCTCTTCGGGGAAAAGTACGGCGACACCGTGCGCGTGGTGGCCATCGGCAACGACGACCACACCGAATCCGTCGAACTCTGCGGCGGCACGCACCTGCGCAGCACCGGTCAGGCGGGCTGCTTCGTGATCCTGTCCGAAAGCGGCATCGCGGCGGGGACGCGCCGCATCGAGGCCGCCACCGGCTGGAACGCCTTCAACCTCGTCCATGCCATGCGGGACGAACTGCACCAGCTCGGGGGCATGCTCAAGACGCAGCCCGGCGGGCTCGTCGCCAAGCTGGACGCGCTCCAGAAGGAAAACCGCGGGCTCCGCAAGGATCTCGAAAAGGCCGCCGCGCAGGCCGCGTCCGGTCAGGGCGGAGATCTCATGTCCAGGGTCGAGGAGATCAACGGCGTCAAGGTGCTCGCCGCGAAGCTCGGCACGACCAACATCAAGGCCTTGCGCGAGGTGATGGACGACATCCGCTCCAAGCTGCCGTCCGGCGTGGCCTGCGTCGCCGCGCCCGTCGACGAAAGCAAGGTCAGCATGATCCTCTACGTCTCCAAGGACCTGCACGGCCGCTTCACCGCGCCCGCGCTGATCAAGGAAGTCGCCGCGCCCATCGCCGGGTCCGGCGGCGGACGCCCCGATCAGGCGCAGGCCGGCGGCACGAACCCCGCAGGCATTGACGAAGCTCTGGCTGTTTTGAAGGGAAAGATTGGGGAATAGAAGACTGGGGAGGGAAAACGTTCTGAAGAACGTTTTCCCTCCCCAACCCCCTCCCCTTTTCCTTCAAAGACTTTTGGCCTTATCGAATCCCCGTTCGCGGATTTCCCGATTTGCGGGAAGCGGCGGCAGCGGAGAAAAACCGGAAACGATATGGAGGGGGCATGAACAAGACGGCTTGCCTAGTAATCGTCGCGGGGGCGTTCGCCCTTTCCGGCTGCGGCGGGAAACTGTATCACGACCAATACGGCTACGCGGAAAACAACCGGCACTATCAGGAAGACGCGGCCTCCTGCAAGGACGAGTCCTACAAGCGGTATCCGCCGAGGCAGTACGACAACGTGGTGTCCACCGTGATGACCGGCCTCTCGCAGATCGCCGGAGTCTCCGCCCCCAAACAGGACGACGAATACACCAAGGCGCGGGAATCCGCCTTCGACGCCTGCATCCGCCGGAAAGGCTGGTATACCGTGGACAAGTAGCTTCCGTTTCCGCAGCGTGAGCATCGTCCCGGCACGGCGGCACGATTTGACGACATGAAAAAAGGGACTCGATGAAGTCCCTTTTTGCGTGCGCTTTCGACTGGCGGGCGGATCCGCTTCCACAGAATACGGAATGTCCGCTCTCCGCACCCCTCTGGCCCTCGGCTTCCTGTCTGTTTCAACCGCGCCGCAGGACGAACCGCTGGCAGGGGTAGCCGTAACGGGTGACGAGTTCGCCCGCCTCAAAGCCGAGACGCATGTACAGGGCGCGCGGGGCGATGCCGAGGGGATCGCCTTCCCGATACGTCGTTACGTGGACATCCTCTCCGGCCGGGAGCACTTCCAGCATCCTGCGGACAAGGGCCGAGGCCACGCCGCGCCCCCGGCTCCGGGGATGAACGGCGAGAAACCCGATGCCGTTGTGCTGATCCGACAGGAGAAGCACGCCGAGCAGGTCTTCCCCGCTCTTTGCGCACAACGCCCGCCCGTCCTCGACGGCCCGCCGCAGCGTCTCGCGGTATCCCCCCAGTTCCAAGCCGGGAAACGCCTCCCGCACCAGCTCCACCAAAGCCATCCACGCTTCGATGTCCGCATCCACGGCATACCCGACGACAACCTGACTCATACTCCCTCCGACGACGTTTTTCCCATAAACGAAAAGCGCAAACCCGAAGGGGGCTTGCGCTTTTTGAGAGTCGGACACCCGGCGAACAACCGTTACCGTTGCTTTCTTTCGAACCTGGCGGGGTTGGCGGCGCCACCGCCGCCCGACTCTCTTTGAAGCCGTGTTCTTACCCGAAACCGTCCCGGCTGTCAATGGGCTCCGTCTCGTCCGCCCGCTCGACGACCAGCCGGGCGAACCGCTCGTACGATCAGTCCGTCATGCCTTCGACGTCCCCCGCCAGCTTGGCGAAAAAACAGCGCGGCAGCGTCCGGCCCTTCAAATTGCTGCGGACGCACGCCGTGCACTCCCCTCCCCAATTCTTATTTCCTACGCATACCGGATCATCTCGAACAGCTTGCGGCGCTGCGTGATGGTGATGTGGTAATACTGGTTCTGCGGAATGTAGGTATAGGGCACGTCGTTGGGCCGCTGAAACAGGAACAGCGACAGCAGGGTGCGGTTGATGGCCTGATGCCCCACGATCATGAGCGTGCCCTCGCCGGAGAGGAACAACGCCCGCCGCAGCCCGCGCGCCACGCGCTCCTTGAGCATCGCGTAGCTCTCGCCGTTGGGATAGATGTACCCGTACTTGTTGTGCGCGCGGGCCTCGTACTCCAACGGCATGCCCTCGCGCACATCCGAATAGCGCATCCCTTCGCAGACGCCCGCGTTGATCTCGTCGAACTCGCTCAACGCCATGCTGATCGTGTTCGGGCGCGTCCGCAGGAGCGGCGCCGCCGTCTCGGCGGAACGCTGCTTCGTGGAGGTGAAGATGTAGGGAATGTCCACGCCTTCGAAATGCGCGGCCAGCTTTTCCGCCTGTTCGGCGCCCTTCGCGGTCAGGGCGGGATCGCCGCCGAGACGGCCTTCCCGGTTGTACTCGGTTTCCCCGTGCCGCACGAGATACAGATCCTGCACCCAGCGGGAAGAAATGATGTCGCGGATGGCGGCGTAATACGGCAGGTCGTTACTCGGGGCCTCGTCCTGAATGCAGCTGTCCACCGCGTCCACTCGAATCCAGCAGCGTTCCTTGCGGACCGGCGTGTACACGCTCTCGTAATACGCCAGACGCCTGCGGAAACTCTCCAGAGCCTCCTCCTGCGTCATGTTGGAAAACTCCGGAAGTCTGGTCTTGCGGCGGATGGAGGCGTCCAGCAGCAACGGATCGTCGTTGACGCACTCGATGAACAGGATGGGCCGATCCCGGAGCGTCGCGCTCAGATCCACGCGCTGCTCGATCGTGCCGTTGGTCGCGTCGATGATCGCCACGTCCCCGGCGTCGTCCAGCCACGCGCGGGCGCGTTCCATATTCTGATGGGTGATCTGGTCGCGCAGACGGCGGGCGCGCAGATTGTCGGGATTGAAGAATTCGGCGGAACCGCTCTCCAGCCCGAACAGCATGCGGCGCAGCTGCCCGTTGTTGAAAATGGCGGTACGGATGCCCTGCTGCTCCAGACCGGACTTGATGCGCTTCGCCAGCGTGCTTTTCCCTCGGGCGGGCAATCCCACCATCGCAACGTACAACTTCATGTCATTCCTCGTTTGTCCCGCGCCGCAGGCGGCTACGGCCTGCGGCGGACGCCGATCACGTTGGGCAGCGGCGCGCCCTGACTTCCCGAAACCCAAAAATCCGCCAGATACCGCCCCATCCAGACTTCCCGCCGCGCCTGAGTCCGCACGAGCAGACCGGCCTGACTGCCGCCCTCGGTATACATCACCAGCCGGACGTCGATGGGAAGGGCCAGCAGCAGCGTCCCGAAATCCACGCCGGTCAGCGGCTCGCGGCACAGGATGAACAGGATGGCCCCCGTCCCGTCACGCCCCACGGCGGAAATAGAATGCTTGGGGCCGCCGGGCTTCCAGAGCAGATGACGCCCCGAACTGATCATCCGGTAATTCTGCACGACCATCCGGTAATGCGTAAGCAGGCTTTCCCAGTCGTCCGTGGATCGGTCGAGCAGGTTCGCGCCGGGCAGGGACGCGTCGTCCGGGCCCGCAACGAAAAACGCGCCGAACCGGGACACGATGCGCCCGTTGTTGACGGTTTCCCCGGACCGGAGATAGCCGGTGCTGGTGACGCCGTCGGGAAGGTACATGCTCGCATTGATCGCGGCGACCAAATCCTTGCGCGAGGCCCAGTCCCCGAGCGCCAGAGCCTGCCCTTCCGCCGAGGCGGTCTCCACGGTAAAATCGTATCGGGCGGGATCGATGCGCAGGATCACCATTTCAAACGAACCGCCGCCGTTGAATCGGGCGGGGAACAGGCCGAGCTGAAGCCCTTCCTCAAGATTCTCCCACGGGGGCATCTCGGTGAAGTCCCAGTGCGGGGGCGGCGGAGGAAGCGGAGGCGTGGACGGAGCCAAAAGCCGCATGTCGAACGGATCGGCGGCAAGCGCGTTCCGAAGCGCGTCGCCGCCGTCCTCCCGTTCGGACGGCATCCCGTCGGCAAGGGCCGGAGCCGCCGCCAGCAACAACATTCCCAGCAGAACCAGCCGACGGCACACGTCATGAATCCACGGCAGAAGACCGGAGCCGCGCCCCATGCGGCATGCGGCATGTCGTACGGAGAGAAAGAGGTGCTGCGTCATGGCGTTCCGGTCTCCATTGTCCCGGATGGTGGGAGTTTACGGTAATCCCGGCAAACTCGCAACGCGATTTCGGCCTCCCGCGCCGGGACGCCGGAGGCCGTTGCCCTTCATGCCGATCCGGCATAGAATGA
>CAUHBW010000009.1 GCA_959604115.1 uncultured Bilophila sp.
GATCCGCGTGTCCAAGCGTCATGGACAGTGAGAAGTGTTGAAAGATATTTCCCTTTCCTATTTCTACGGGGCCAAGATCGGCGTTCTCGGCCTGAACGGCGCGGGCAAGTCTTCCCTGTTGAAGATTCTTGCCGGTGTGGATCAGGCTTTTGAAGGCAAGACCGTGCTGGCTCCGGGCTATACCATCGGATATCTGGAACAGGAACCGCTGGCGAACGAAACCCGGACCGTGCGCGAGGTTGTGGAGGAAGGCGCCGGGGAACTCGTCGATCTCGTCAAGGAATTCGAAGAGATCAACGCCAAGTTCGCCGAGCCCATGGAACCGGACGAGATGGACAAGCTCATCGAACGTCAGGGGCAGGTGCAGGAGCTCATGGACGCCAAGGGCGCGTGGGATCTCGATTCCAAACTGGAAATGGCGATGGATGCGCTGCGCTGTCCGCCCGGCGACACGCCCGTTTCCGTCATTTCCGGCGGCGAAAAGCGCCGCGTGGCGCTGTGCCGTCTGCTGTTGCAGAACCCCGACATCCTGCTGCTTGACGAACCCACCAACCATCTGGACGCGGAATCCGTGGCGTGGCTGGAACGATACCTTCAGACGTTCCCGGGAACCGTCATCGCCGTCACCCACGACCGCTATTTCCTCGACAACGTGGCGGGCTGGATTCTCGAACTGGATCGCGGCCGGGGCATTCCGTGGAAGGGCAACTATTCCTCGTGGCTGGAACAGAAGGAAAAACGCCTCGAACAGGAAGACAAGAGCGAGGACGAACGCCGCAAGACCCTCGCCCGCGAACTCGAATGGATCCGTATGTCCCCCAAGGGCCGCCATGCCAAGGGCAAGGCGCGCATCAACGCCTACGAGGCCATGCTCAGCCATGAAAGCGAAAACCGCGCGCCCGATCTGGAAATCTACATTCCCGCCGGTCCCCGTCTGGGCAAGAAGGTCGTCGAGGCCGTGGGCGTCAGCAAGACGCTCGGTGACAAGACGCTGATGGAGGACGTGAACTTCATCATTCCCGCCGGCGCCATCGTCGGCATCATCGGCCCCAACGGTGCGGGCAAGACCACGCTGTTCAAGATGCTCGTGGGGTTGGAAAAGCCTGATGCGGGCACGCTGACCGTCGGCGATACCGTCAAGTTCGCCTATGTGGACCAGCAGCGCGAGTCTCTGACGCCCGGCAAGACGGTCTACGAGCTAATCAGCGACGGAGCGGAAACGATCAAGCTCGGCAATCGGGAAATCAACGCCCGCGCGTACTGCTCCCGCTTCAATTTTACGGGGTCCGATCAGCAGAAAAAGGTGGACGTGCTCTCCGGCGGCGAGCGGAACCGCGTGCACACGGCCCGGATGCTCAAGTCCGGGGCCAACGTCATCCTGCTCGACGAACCGACCAACGACATCGACGTCAACACCATGCGCGCGCTTGAAGACGGGCTGGAGAACTTCGCGGGCTGCGTCCTCGTGGTCAGCCACGATCGCTGGTTCCTCGACCGCATCGCCACGCACATTCTGGCGTTCGAAGGCGATTCCTCGGTGGTGTTCTTTGACGGGAACTATTCGGAATACGAAGCCGACCGCAAGAAGCGCCTCGGCAAGGATGCGGATCAGCCGCACCGCCTGAAGTTCCGCAAGCTGACCCGCTGACGCGGAGCCAGCGACATATGACAAGGCCTCCCGAGCGACTGTGTCGTTTCGGGAGGCCTTGTTCTTGGTACGTTGCGTTGTCGGGTGAATATCCCGGTTCGGCGGCTGTTGGACGGAAGGGCGATTACGCGAAATCGCGCACGGCTTCCAGCGTCCCCACGGTGCGGACAGACACCTCTTCCTCAACAGGAACGGCGTCGAGGATGGGCTTGACCATGCGGGACAGCGTGCCCTTGGGGCCGACTTCGACCCACGACCGGATGCCGTCGCGCCACTGGTTGGCGATCGTATCGATCCATAGAACCGAGGAAATCATCTGGACGGCGGCGAGTTCGTACAGGCTTTCTCCGTCGGTCACGGCCTTGCCGGTCACGTTGCTGTACACGGGGAAGCGGGGCCGCGACCATGTCATGGTTTTGAGGGTCTTGGCGAGTTCCTTTGCGGCTGTCTCCATGAGCGGGCTGTGGAACGCTCCGCTGACGGGCAGAGGCAGGGCGCGGCCCTTCTTTTCCTTGACGAGGGGCAGGGCGGCTTCAACGGCGGCCTTGGTTCCGCTGATGACGAACTGGGCCGGGGTATTGTGGTTGGCGACGATGAGCGTTTCGCCGGTGGCTTTCGCCGCCGCGTCGGCGATCTCGGCCACGGCCTCGCGGTTGAGCTTGAGAATCGCCGCCATGGCCCCTTTGCCGTCGGGATCGGCTTCGGCCATGAGCTTGCCGCGCAGGCTCACCAGTTCCAGTGTGGCTTCGGGGGAGAGGACGCCCGCCGCCGCCAGAGCGCTGTACTCGCCGAGGCTGTGTCCGGCGGCGCAGGCGGGCGTCAGCTTGGGCGCGAGAGCCTGCCAGAGCGTGACGTCAACGACCGTCAGCGCGGGCTGAAGGTGTTTGGTATCGGCCATGAGCGCCGCGTCTTCGCTTTCCCAGTAGACGGCGCGCAGGGGCAGGCCGCTGATCTGTTCGGCTTTTTTCCAGAGTTCCATGGCGTCTTTGGACGACTCGGCGATGTCGCGGCCCATGCCGGGTTCCTGCGAACCCTGACCGGGAAAAAGAACGGCGGTGGGGAGAGTGGACATGACTGACCTCTACTTTTTGGGGGTTGGGGTCTGATTGGCGGCCTTGAGCAGAGAAGGAAGGTTGCGGCGGACGATGTCAAGTTCGTCGTCGCTGACGTTGGGCATGTCGACGGGCGGCGTCTTGATGATCGCTTCGCCCTGCTGGATGATCGCCACGGCGGCCGCGGAGCGGCCCATGACGCAGAAGAAGCGTTCCGGTTTCCAGCCCGCGTTCCGGACCGTCTCCGCAGCAGCGTCCGAATACAGCATGTCGGGTTCCCCGTTGTCGTTGACGATGGGGTGGGCCTTTTCTTTGTTGGCTTTGACCCATTCCCGGAAGCGGGGGAGCGTGTCGATGAACTGGTTGAGTTCCGTTTCCGTGAACGGAGGCTGCTGGTACAGGCCGTCCGCAAGGGCGGGGAGGGAGAGCAGCAGGAACAGAAGGCCGGAAAAGGCCAGACGGGAAAGGAGATTCATAGGCGCGTCGCTTGGTGAGGAGGTGACGGCGGCGGGTTTTTCCCCGCCGCCGGGGAACATCAATCGTACTTGATGGAGCTGATCTGCATAAGCTTGTTCCAGTTGTGATGCGATTCGATGTAGCGCATCGTGCCGGTCTTGCTGCGGATGATCATGGAATGGGTGACGGCGCCCTGACCGGAGAACTGGACGCCGCGCAGGAAGGTGCCGCCGGAAATGCCGGTAGCGGCGAAGAACACGTCATCGCCCTGTACCAACGTATCGGCGTCAAGCACCTGCGAGAGGTCGATACCCGCCTTTTCGATGGCGGTGCGCTCGGCTTCGGACTGCGGATCGAGGCGGGCCAGCATGGCTCCGCCCGCGCCCTTGATGGCGCAGGCGGCGAGCACGCCCTCGGGGGTTCCGCCGGTACCCATCATGACGTCCACTTCGGAACGCTGGTCGACGGCCATCAGCGCGCCCGCCACGTCGCCGTCGGTGTGCAGCTGGATGCGCGCGCCCACGGAGCGGATTTCCTGAATCAGTTTCTGGTGGCGGGGTTTGTCGAGCACGAACACCACGAGGTCGTTGGTGTCCTTGCCGAGCGCCTTGGCGATGAGGCGGAGGTTGACGTGGACGGGCGCGTCGAGATCGATGACGTCGCGGGCGGTCTGTCCCACGACCAGCTTTTGCATGTAAAAGCTGGGGCCGGGATTGTACATGCTTCCGGCGGGCGCGGCGCCGACCACGGCGATGGCGTTGGGGCGTCCGTAGGCCAGCAGGTTGGTCCCTTCGACCGGATCGACGGCGATGTCGAGGGCGGGTCCGGTCCCCATGCCGATCACTTCGCCGTTGTAGAGCATGGGGGCTTCGTCCTTTTCGCCTTCGCCGATGATGACCTTGCCGTCGATGGGCAGGGAGTTGAAGGACAGACGCATGGCGTCCACGGCGGCGCCGTCGCCCGAGTTTTTGTCGCCGCGTCCGAGCCAGCGGGCGGACGCCAGCGCGGCGGCTTCGGTGACACGGACCAGATCAAAGGCAAGGTTGCGTTCCGGCGCTTCCATAAGGGACATATCGCTCTCCAGAAAAGATAATGGTTGCATGGATGCCGCCCTCCGGTACCGGGGGCGGACGCATCCGCACGATAGATCAGGCGCGGCCCGGCTTCAAGGAAAAGCTGGCGGAGCCGTCTTTCCGCTGCGGAGGATTCGTGCTAGGGAAGCACATGCCCAATCATACTTCCCTTCCCATCGAGGCATTGTTGCCGGAACTGCACGCGGCTCTCTCCTCCGGCACGCGCTGTATTCTTGAAGCCGCCCCCGGCGCGGGCAAGACCACGCGGGTGCCGCTGGCTCTGCTCGGCGCGGACTGGCTTGCCGGAAACGGCATTCTGATGCTCGAACCCCGGCGCATGGCCGCCCGGAACGCCGCCCGGTACATGGCGTCCCTGCTCGGCGAAAAGGTCGGACAGACGGTCGGGTACCGCGTGCGGCTGGAGAGCCGGGTAAGCGCCGCCACTCGGATCACCGTGGTCACGGAGGGCGTGCTGACGCGCCTTCTTCAGGATGATCCCGAACTGCCGGGGATAGGCTGTCTCATTTTTGACGAATTTCATGAGCGCAGCCTCAACGCCGATCTGGGGCTTGCCCTCGCGCTGGACTGTCAGGAGGGCCTGCGCGCCGATCTGCGGCTGCTCGTCATGTCCGCCACGCTGGATGCCGGGCCGTTACTCCGCTTGCTGGAAGGGGATGCCGCCGGATCGGTCCCCGTCCTGAGGAGTGAAGGCAGAACATGGCCCGTGGAAACGCGGTACAGCCCGTTGCCGCGTCCCGACATGTCCGTGGAGACGTGGGCGGCGGAAGTGGCGCGCCGCGCCCTCCGGGACGACTCCGGGAGCTTGCTGGTCTTCCTGCCGGGGGCCGGGGAAATCCGCAAAGTTGAAGCGTTGCTTCAAGATGTGCGGTCCGAGACGGTTTTCGTGTGCCCGCTGTACGGCGATCTTCCCGCTGCGGAGCAGGACGCCGCCATCGCCCCGGTCCGGGAGCCGCTGCGCAAGATTGTGCTGGCGACCTCCATCGCCGAAACCAGCCTGACCATTGAGGGCGTGCGGGTTGTGATCGATTCGGGGCTGGCCCGCACGGTGCGTTTCGACGCGGGAACCGGCATGTCGCGTCTCGTCACGGAACGGGTTTCGCTGGCGAGTGCGGATCAGCGCCGGGGCAGGGCGGGGCGCACGGAGCCGGGAGTCTGCTACCGGCTGTGGCATCCGGGAGAGGAAATCGCCATGAGCTTGCATGCCCGCCCGGAAATACTGGATGCGGACATGGCCCCATTGTGTCTGGAGCTCGCCGTCTGGGGCGTGGGTCGGCCTTCCGATCTCCGCTGGCTGGACGAGCCTCCGAAGGAGGCCGTGGCGCAGGCGCTTCCGCTGCTTCAAGACTTGGAGGCCGTGGACGCGGCGGGGCGCGTGACCGCTCGTGGTCGGGCTATGGCCCGGCTTCCGCTGCACCCCCGGCTGGCCCATATGGTCTTGTCCGCCGGGGCGTTCGGTCTGGAAAGACCGGCGTGTCTGCTGGCCGCGATGGCCGGAGAACGCGATCCCCTGCGGTCGCGGGATGCGGATATCCGACCCCGGCTGGCGTTGCTGGAACGCGGGGGAGCCGGGGCCCGCATCCGGGAGTCCGCCCGTCAGATAGCGCGTCAGGCGTCGCTGGCGTCGGCGTCTTTGCCGAAAACGGCACCCGTACTTGCGGCGGACGAATCGGAACAGGCCGGAGTGCTGCTCGCGCTGGCCTATCCGGATCGGCTTGCCAGGAAGCGCGGCAAGGGCAGTTTCCGCATGGTCAGCGGGCGCGGGGGCTTTCTTGAGCCGGATGATCCGCTGGCGGAGGAAGATGTGCTGGCTATCGGGGCCGTGAACGGCGGGTCGGGCAACGCACGTATCTGGCAGGCCGCGCCGCTGTCGTTGGGAACCGTCGCCACGCTGTTTCGATCGCATTTTAGGGAGACGGAAGAAGTCGTCTGGGATCCGCGCGAAGAGGCCGTGCAGTCCCGCAGGCGCGTCAGTCTCGGCGCGTTTGTGGTGGAGGAACATCCCCTTGAGGGCAAAAGGCTTGCGGACCGGGCGGCATGGGCCGTTCTGGAGGGCATTCGGAGTCTCGGGCTGGGGTGTCTTCCGTGGACGGAGGAGCTGGAACAGTGGCGTTTGCGCGTCCGGCTCATGCGGGACGCGGACCCCGACGGAGGTTGGCCCGACGTTTCCGACGAGGCGCTGCTGCGGGGACTGGACGAATGGCTCGGCCCCTTTGTGCAGGGAATATCCCGGCGTTCCCAGTTCTCCCGGATTGATCTGGCGTCGGCCTTGCGTGCGTTGCTTCCGTGGAACCGGCAGCGTGCGCTTGAGGACGCCGCGCCCACGCATATGGAAGTTCCTTCGGGATCATCCGTGCGGTTGCGGTACGAGTGCGCGGCGGAAGGCGTCGTTCCCGTGCTTGCCGTCAAATTGCAGGAACTCTTCGGCATGCAGGAGTCTCCGGCCGTGGCTGGCGGCAGGATTCCTGTGCTGGTGCACCTTCTGTCCCCGGCGGGAAGGCCGTTGCAGATCACGCGGGATCTCAAAGGGTTCTGGAAAAACGGGTATCAGGCAGTCAGGGCCGAAATGCGGGGGCGGTATCCCAAACACCCGTGGCCGGAGGATCCTTCCG
Organism: uncultured Bilophila sp.; assembly: GCA_959604115.1. Taxonomy (GTDB): domain Bacteria; phylum Desulfobacterota; class Desulfovibrionia; order Desulfovibrionales; family Desulfovibrionaceae; genus Bilophila. The sequence continues at coordinate 6,860 of CAUHBW010000009.1, forward strand.
CCGCCATACCCACCCGGCTGACCAACAGGCGGCTGCAAAAGCGCCCGTAGCGGGCTTGCGCCGCAATCCTGCGGGGCGGCGGGAGTCCGCCCGGCATGCTTACTTTACTTTTGCGACTGTTGCGGTAGAATATCCCCTTTACGACTCTCTTTATTAACCGTTCCGATTCGAGGTATTTCCATGCGCGCCGAACAGCATCTCGAGGCTTCATTCAGAGCTGTACTGAAAGATATGAACCTTCCCTGGCCGGACAAGGCCGTCATCGAACCGTCCAAAGATCCCAAACACGGGGACTTGGCGTCCAACCTCGCGCTGGTTTCGGCCAAGGCCGCCGGGATGCCTCCCCGCGAGCTGGCCGCGAAGATGGCCGAGGCTCTGCGCCTCCAGGACGCTTCCCTTGCGGCGGTCGAAGTCGCCGGGCCCGGTTTCCTGAACGTCACCTTCAGCCCCGATTTCTGGCGTGAAACCGTGTTGCGCGTTGATGCCGCCGCCGACGGTTTCGGCAAGTCCTCCGTGGGCGACGGCTGCAAGGTGCAGGTCGAATACGTGTCCGCCAACCCCACCGGTCCCCTGCACATCGGGCATGGACGCGGGGCCGCCGTGGGCGATACGCTGGCCCGCATCCTGCGTTTCGCCGGATACGACGTGACCACCGAATATTACATCAACGACGCCGGACGCCAGATGCGTCTGCTCGGCCTTTCCATTTGGCTGCGGGCCAAGGAATTGGCGGGGTTGCCGGTGGAATGGCCCGAAGATTACTATCGGGGCGCCTATATCATTGATATCGCGCGGGAGATGATGGAGAAAGAACCAGACCTCGTTTCGCTTTCCGATGCGGAAGGGCAGCAGAAATGCTTCGCCTACGGCATGCAGACCATCCTCGACGGCATCAAGGCCGACCTGCGCGAGTTCCGCGTGGAACATCAGGTGTGGTTCTCCGAACGATCGCTTGTGGATCGCGGTGCCGTGGAGGAAACCTTTGAGCGTCTGAAAAAGGCCGGGCTTTCCTTCGAGAAGGACGGGGCACTGTGGTTCCGGACCACCGATTTCGGCGACGACAAGGATCGCGTGCTCCGCAAGTCGGACGGTTCCCTGACCTATTTCGCATCGGACATCGCGTACCATGACGACAAGTATCTGCGCGGCTTCGATCGCGTGGTCGACGTCTGGGGCGCGGACCATCACGGCTACGTGCCCCGGATGCGGGCCGCCGTGCAGGCCGTAGGCCGGAAGGCCGACGATCTCGACGTGGTTCTCATCCAGCTCGTAAACCTGCTGGAGAACGGGACGCAGGTCGCCATGTCCACCCGCGCGGGCCAGTTTGAAACGCTGGCCGACGTGGTCAAGGAAGTGGGCGTGGACGCCGCCCGGTTCATGTTCCTGTCCCGCAAGAGCGACAGCCATCTGGATTTCGACCTCGCTCTGGTGAAGCAGCGTTCCATGGACAACCCGGTGTACTATGTCCAGTACGCGCACGCCCGCGTGCGGTCCGTGCTGCGGAAGGCCGCCGAGGCCGGGCTTACGCTGCCGGAGAAGACGGATCTGGCTTTACTGGCTCCGCTTTCCGAGGCCGAAGATCTGGCACTGCTGCGTTTCCTCGATCGGTTCGAGGATGTGGCGAAGGGGGCGGCGCTCGCGCTGGCGCCCCACCACGTCAGCTATTATTTGATGGAGCTCGCCGGAATGCTGCACAGCTACTACGCGAAGCATCCCGTTCTTCAGGCGGGCGATCCCGCCTTGGCGCTCGCGCGCCTGGCTCTGCTCCGTTCCGTGGGGCAGGTGGTCAAAAACGGCCTTGAACTTCTTGGCGTCAGTGCTCCCGAGAGCATGTAGCCGCATCGCGAGACGGGCCCTGTCCTTTGGGCGGGGCCCCTCCGTTCCGGTTTCCGCGACGCCCCAGACAGCAGGATAGAACATGTCTCTGATGCCCTTTTCCAATCGCTCCTCGTCGCGTTCCTCCGGAGGTGACAACGGCGAAAAAAAGTTGTCCAGTCGGAAGTACACGATCAGCCTGAGCTTTTCCGGCCTGATTACGGGCGGGATCATCATGATCATCGCCATCGGCTGGATTTTTGCCTTCGGCGTCATCGTGGGGAGGGGCTATAACCCCGAAAAGAAGATGCCGGAACTGGCCCGGTTGCTGCCGCCTCCCGAGGGACAGGCCGATGACGCCAAGGAAGCCAAAGGCATCCTGAAACCGGAAGAACTCACGTTCATGACGGACCTCAAGCGGCCTCAGACCGCCGCAAACGCCGTTCCCGCAAATAAGCCCGATCCCAGACAGGCCCGTCCCGTGGCCCAGCCCGCCGCCTCCGCGTCGCCCCAACCCGCCCCCGCTCCCGCCGACAGGGCTAAATACGATTTCGTCTTTCAGGTCGTCGCCTACAAGAGCCGGGATCATGCCGACAAGCTGCGTGAGCGTATGGACGGCGAAGGCTTGCGGACGCGGATGACCATTGAAAAGGACAACAGAGGACGGCCCAAGTGGTTCCGTGTGCAGGTTCTGTTGCGGGGAACCGACGCCGACGCCGCCGACGCCAAGCAGACGTTGGCGAAGATGGGGCTGAAGGACGCGAAGCAGATTTCGAAGAAGGCCGTTGGCCGGGGTCGATGACATATGGAAGCTCTGTCTCGTTTTTTTGCCGTTCCGGGCGCGCTGTTTCTGCGTTGGATGAGCGCGCTTGGGGACGTGTTCCTGTTCCTGCTGGAAGGGCTGCGGCAGATAGGCGTCGCGCCGAAACTGTTCATCAAGGTGGTGCAGCAGCTCTATGTGATCGGCACCAAGTCGCTGTTCGTCATTTGCCTCATCGCGTTGTTCACCGGGATGGTGCTTGGTCTGCAAGGGTATTACGTGCTGGTCAAGTTCGGTTCCGTAGGCTTTCTGGGAGCCGCCGTCTCGTTGACGCTGATCCGCGAACTGGGACCTGTGCTGACCGCCATCATGCTGACGGGGCGGGCCGGTTCGTCGATGGCCGCGGAAATCGGGGTCATGCGGATTACGGACCAGATCGACGCGCTGGAAGTGATGGACATTCCCGGCATGGGCTATCTGGTCGCGCCTCGCTTCATGGCTTCGCTGATCGCATTTCCGCTGTTGACCGCCATCTTTGACGTGGTGGGCATCATCGGAGGGTATATGACCGGCGTGCTCCTGCTCGGAGTCAACGAGGGCGCGTACTTCCACGGCATAGAAAGCAGCGTGCTGATGCCCGACGTCACCGAGGGATTCATCAAGTCCGTGGCGTTCGCGCTGCTGGTCGCTCTGATTTGTTGTTATCAGGGCTACAACGCCCACAGGCGGCGTGACGGCATGGGGCCTGAGGCCGTCGCCAACGCCACGACGTCGGCGGTCGTGATTTCGTGCGTGCTCGTTCTTGTGGCGGACTATGTGGTCACGTCCGCCATGCTGCGCTAGGAGGCTCGGATGAAGGACCAACATTCTCCTTGGGATATCCGGCTGGAGCACCTCCGAGTGGGCTACGGGACGCGCGTCGTGCTCGACGACGTCAACGCCGTTCTGCCCGGCGGCAAGATCACGGTCATTCTCGGCGAATCGGGGTGCGGCAAGTCGACGCTGCTGCGGCACGTCATCGGGCTTTCGCGTCCGATGGGCGGGCATATTCTGTACGGCGGGCAAGACCTGTTCGCCCTGCCCGAACGCCAGTTCCGGCGTGTGCGGCGACGTTTCGGCGTACTGTTTCAGGACGGGGCGCTTCTCGGTTCCCTCACATTGGCGGAAAACGTCGGGCTGCCGCTGGCCGAGCATACCCGGCTGCCGAAGGCGACCATTCGGAAAACGGTGCTGCGCATTCTCGAACTCGTGGGGCTTGCCGAATTCGCCGATTACTATCCCAACGAATTGTCCGGCGGGATGAAGAAACGCGGCGGCCTCGCCCGCGCCATCGTGACGGAACCGCCGCTGCTGTTCTGTGACGAACCGACGTCCGGGCTTGATCCGATCAATTCGGCCCAGATGGACCAGTTGCTGTTGGACATGCGCAAATCGTACCCGGAAATGACCATGATCGTCGTCAGTCACGATCTTGCCAGCGTCGCCCGGGTCGCGGATCATGTGCTGGTTCTGCGCGAGGGACGTGTGATTTTTTCGGGGTCCCATGCGGAGCTGGAAGCGTCTTCGGACGACTATCTCCGTCGCTTTATGGACAGAAAGGCCGAAGAGACGGCAAGCCGCGTGGCGGCGACCGCCGACCCGGAAGTTCGCGCCGCGCTGGATGCGTGGCTTGAAGGCTAAATTCAAGGACAAGGAAGGAACTCCCATGTCGTTTTCCAAAGAAGCCGCCGTTGGTTTTTTTGTCATGCTCGGACTTGTCTGTGTTGCCTATCTTACGATAAAACTTGGGCGCATGGAGGTTTTCAACTCCGACGGGTATGTCGTCACCGCTTCCTTCAATTCCGTTTCCGGTCTGCGTCCCGGCGCGGAGGTCGAGATTGCGGGCGTCAGGGTCGGACGGGTCAAGGGCATCCAGTTGAACGACAAGCAGCAGGCCGTCGTTCAGTTGCAGCTTGGCAATAATGTGCATCTGACGGACGATGTGATCGCCTCGGTCAAGACCAGCGGCCTCATCGGCGACAAGTACATCAGTCTGGAGCCGGGCGGTTCCGGCGAAACGCTGAAAAACGGCGACGAGATTACGGACACCGAATCGGCGGTGGATATTGAAAGTCTCATCAGCAAGTATGTTTTCGGGAAGGTGTAATATGATGCGTTCATTACGGAATATGTTTTTGGTGTTGTGCGGTGTGGTCATGCTCGCGGGCGTTGCGTATGCGGCTGAGTCGCCCTCGGCGACGCTGCGCGTGAAAGTGGACCAGATTCTGGATGTGTTGAAGGAGCCCGGATACAAAGATCCGATCAAACGCGTGCCGCTCCGGGCCCAGATCGAGAAATACGTCCACGAGATTTTTGATTTCAGCGAGTTTTCCGCCCGCACCGTGGGACGGAACTGGCCGAGCTTCACGGAAGTCCAGAAGGAACGTTTCGACAAGGCGTTCGCCGATCTGCTGCTCATCACCTATCTGGACAAGGTGCAGGGGTACAACGGAGAAAAGATCGATTATTCCGGCGAGGTTCTGTCGACCAAGGGGGATCGCGCCGAAATCCAGACGGTCGTGACCCTTTCCGACGGCAAGCCGGTTCCGGTCGCCTACCGTATGATGTTGAAAAACGGAAAGTGGGTCGTCTACGACGTGCTCATCGAGAACATCAGCCTGATCAAGAACTACCGGTCCCAGTTTCAGGATGTGCTGACGCGCGGAACGCCGGAACAGCTGATCGATAAGGTCGAATCCCGGGCTCGGGAACTTCAGGCCCAGTCCACAGTCAATTAACGGGACGTTTCATGATTGCCATACGACGTATTGTTCCTGTCTGGAGCGTTTGCCTGTGCCTGCTGGCGGCGTTCACGCTGATGGGATGCGCGGCGAAGCACGGCGAAGAACGGGCCGAGCATCCGGCGGCCCAGCTGGTCGAAGCGAAAGAGGCTCCGGCAGACGCGACGCCGGCCCCCGCCTCTCCGGTTTCGGACGCGGAGTTTGAAGACTACGATGACGATGAGGTCGCGACCATTTCCGATCCGCTGGAAGGGTGGAACCGGTTCTGGTTCGGCTTCAACGACATCATGTTGCTGAAGATCGCCAAGCCGGTCTATACCGGGTATACCTATATCGCGCCCGAACCCGTTCGGACCGGCATCAGTAATGTCTTTCGCAATGCGCAGACGCCCATTCGCTTTATAAACTGCGTGTTGCAGGGTCGCTTCGGCGAAGCGTGGATCGAGCTTGGGCGGTTCATCGTCAACTCGACTGCGGGGTTCGGCGGCGTCTTCGACGTTGCGAAGCAGAGCAAGCCCAAAATTCCCGTGGATACCCGCGACGCCGATTTCGGGCAGACCCTTGGGGTCTGGGGTTTCGGTGAGGGAATTTATCTGGTCTGGCCTTTCGTTGGTCCCAGCACGGTGCGTGACACGGTGGGGTTGGCGGGCGACTGGGCCGCGTCGCCGTTGTTCTGGACTGCCGAGCCGGTCGGTCCGCTGGAGCCGGAACCGGCGTTGGCGGCGAGCCTCGGGTTCCGGTTCAACGACATGGGGACCGTCATCAGTACCTATGAGACGCTGACCAAGAGCGCCGTGGAGCCGTACATCGCGGCTCGGGACGCCTATGTCAAATACCGGCGAGCGGGGCTTCTGCCCGGTCGGTTCCAGTGGTAATGCGGTAAACAAAGGCCCTTCTTCGGAAGGGCCTTTTCATGCGCGGGCGGAAGGGATTCAGCTGTCGAACAGGAGTACGTCCACAGGCGTTCCGGCTTCCAGTCCCTCAAGGCGAGCCGGAATGCGCACGACGCCCTGCGAATCCAGCAGAGTCCGCAACAATCCGGAGAGCCCCGGAACCGGCACGGCCTGCGGCAACGTTCCCGGCGTCGAGTAGTCGAGACGCACGCGGATGTAGTCTTCACGGCCCTGACGCGAGGCGATGTTGCGTGAAAGAACGGCCTGACGCGAAGCCCAACGGGTTTGATCGAATGCGTGGCCCTGTTGGGGATGAGTGGACGCAAGGGAATGTCCCGCCAGATGGCGCAGGAACGGAACGCCGAGCACGTGCATGACCACTTGCGCGGAGGCGACCTGACCGGGCAGGCCCCAGACCAGCGTCTTCCCGCAGCGCGCCAGAATCAGCGGCTTGCCGGGGCTGAGCGCGACGCCGTGGCACAGGATTTCCGTATCGCCGAGCGATTGCAGGGCTTCAAGCGTCAGATCCCGGACGCCTATGGAGCTTCCCCCGGACAGGAAGACGACGTCCGCCGGAGCCTGATCGCCCGCAAGGGCGGCTTTTAGAGCCGCCGTCAGCGGTTCGAGGCGATCCGGCGCAATGCCGAAGGCGGCGACTTCCGCATACGGACGGATCATGGCCGAGAGCGCCAATGTGTTCACGTCGCGGATTTGCCCGGGGTGCGGCGTCTCCTCGGGGGCGACCAGCTCGTCGCCGGTGGACAGGATGGACACGCGGGGCCGTCGGATGACGGGAACCTCGGTGACGCCGAGTGCCGCCAACAGTCCCGTTTCCTGTGCCCGAAGCACCGTTCCCGCAGACAGAAGCGAACGTCCGGCCTTGGCGTCTTCGCCTCGCCGCATGACGTATTCTCCGGGAGCCACGGAGCGGCGCATCTCAATGACGTCCGCCCCGAACGGCTTGGTGTGTTCGACCATGATTACGGCATCCGCGCCTTCTGGGAGGTGTCCTCCGGTGACGATGGCGGCGCACTGCCCGGATTGCAGCGTAAAGTTCGGAGGACGATCTATGGCGATCTCCCCGATGCGGTCGAGCCATACCGGATTGGTTTCCGAGGCTCCGAAGAGATCGGCGGCCTGCACCGCATAGCCGTCCATTCCCGAACGGTCGGCGGGCGGCAGGTCTTCGCCGGAAAGAAGCGTTTCGGACAGAACGCTTCCTTTGGAGAGGGCGTCCAGCCGTTTCGTTTCACAATCAAGAGGAGGGAAGGCGAGCAGCCGGGAAACGACCTCCTCGACGGAAAGCACATGCAGGAAATCTTTTTGCATCGACAAGTCTCCAGATGCCCCGGACGCGTTGCGGGATTCGGCGGGAAGGGGGGCGTCGCCCAACCTACAGCAAGAATGCGGGGAGGGACAACACCCGCCGGGCGGAAAATTTGGGGGAAGGTCGCCGGTTGGCGGAGAGCCTCTTGCCTGAGTGGCTCGGGACGCTTATGTAACGTGCATGAACACCTCAGAAACTCCGCTTTTCCGGTTACGGACCGATTACGTTCCTACGGGCGATCAACCTGCGGCCATTGAGCAGCTTGCGTCCAATATCGAGGCCGGCGTCCGGGATCAGGTTCTGCTCGGCGTGACCGGTTCGGGAAAAACGTTCACCGTGGCCAACGTCATCGCCCAAGTGAACCGTCCCGCGCTGGTGCTGGCTCCCAACAAGACGCTGGCGGCCCAGCTGTACAACGAATTCCGGGCCTTGTTTCCCGAGAACGCCGTCGAATACTTCGTCAGCTATTACGACTATTATCAGCCGGAAGCCTATGTTCCGGCCTCCGATACCTACATCGAAAAGGACTCGGCCATCAATGATGACATCGACAAGCTCCGGCATGCGGCGACGCATGCTCTGCTGACGCGTCGCGACGTGATCATCGTGGCGTCGGTGTCCTGCATCTACGGTCTGGGTTCGCCGGAATACTATGCGCGCCTGATCATTCCCGTGGAGGCTGGGCAGCGCGTCAGCATGGACGCCGTCATCACCCGGCTCGTGGATGTGCAGTATCAGCGCAACGACATCGACTTTCACCGTGGGACGTTCCGGGTTCGCGGGGACGTGCTGGAAGTGATTCCGGCGTATGAACACGAGCGCGCGCTGCGGCTGGAATTTTTTGGGGACGAGATCGAAGCCGTCCGCGAAATCGATCCGCTGACCGGGGAAATCCTCGGGAACATCGGGAAAACCGTCATCTATCCCGCGAGTCACTATGTTTCCGATCGGGACAATCTGGAACGGGCGATGTCCGATGTCCGGGACGAACTCGGGGAGCAGCTGCGCCTGTTCCAGTCCCGGAACAAGCTGGTGGAGGCGCAGCGGCTGGAGCAGCGCACGCAGCTTGATCTGGAAATGATGCAGGAGCTTGGCTACTGTACCGGCATCGAAAACTATTCCCGGCATCTGGACGGGCGCAGGAAAGGCGAGCCGCCGTCGACCCTGCTCGACTATTTCCCCGATGATTTCGTCCTGTTCGCGGACGAATCCCACATCAGTATCCCGCAGGTTGGGGGCATGTTCAAGGGTGACCGTTCCCGCAAGACAACGCTGGTGGAGTACGGGTTCCGCCTGCCGTCCGCACTGGACAACAGGCCGCTCGAATTTCACGAGTTTCTGGAACGCTTGAATCAGGTGGTGTACGTGTCCGCCACGCCGGGACACTGGGAGCTGGAGCGTTCACAGGGCATTGTGGCGGAGCAGATCATCCGTCCGACCGGCCTGCTGGACCCGGAAGTGGAGGTCCGTCCCGTCAAGGGACAGATCGACGATCTCCTCGGCGAATGCCGGGCCCGCGTGGAACGGCACGAGCGTGTGCTGGTGACGACGCTGACCAAACGTATGGCGGAAGATTTGACCGAATATCTGAACTCGATGGGCGTCGCCGCCCGCTACCTCCATTCGGATATCGACACGATGGAGCGCATGGCCATCATCAAGGCCCTGCGCGCGGGCGAGTTTGACGTGCTGGTCGGCATCAACCTTTTACGGGAAGGGTTGGATATCCCCGAAGTGTCTCTCGTCGCTATTCTGGACGCGGACAAAGAAGGCTTTTTGCGGTCCACCGGTTCGCTTATCCAGACATTCGGGCGCGCGGCCCGAAATGCGGAGGGCAAGGTACTCCTCTATGCCGATGCGGTGACGGCCTCCATGCGCTCGGCGATGGACGAGACGGCCCGCAGACGCGCCAAACAGCAGACGTGGAACGAGGAGCACGGCATCACGCCCACGACAATCAGCAAGCCGCTTGCCACGCCTTTTGACTCCCTGTACACATCATCGGGCGAAGGAAAGCGCGGTCGAGGCAAGCAGAGCAGGCAGAAGGCCGAAACGACCGCATCCGAGGACATCACGGCCCAGAACGTCACCCGGTACCTGAAGCAGTTTGAGCGGGAAATGCGCGAAGCGGCCCGCGATCTGGAGTTTGAAAAGGCGGCGGCCCTGCGGGATCGCATCCGCCAGCTTCGGGAACGGTTTCTGGTCGTCTAGTTGAACGGGCTTAACGAAGGATGAACACCATGAATCAGGGGACGCTGCAATCCCTTCTGACCGCTGATGCCGACAAGAAACGCATGGAGGAGCTCCGTGCGTTCGTTACCTATCACAACTACCGGTACCATACGCTGGACGCTCCGGAAATCACTGACGACGAGTACAACGCGGCGTTTCAGGAATTGCTGCGGCTGGAAGAACGGTATCCCGAATGGCGTTCCCCGGATTCGCCGACCAATCGCGTGGGCGGACAGGTGCTGTCCTCGCTGGAAACGAAGGCTCACTCCCGGCGTATGTACAGTCTGGACAACGTGTTCAGCGACGAAGACTGGCAGGGCTTTTTGAAGCGTCTTGAGAACGCGCTTCCCGGGGTGGAGGAGGCCTTCTGGTGCGATCCCAAGATGGACGGACTGGCTCTGGAACTCGTGTATGAAAACGGGCGGTTCGTGGAGGCGTTGACGCGCGGCGACGGTGAGGTCGGTGAAGTGGTCACCGCCGCCATGCGGACCGTGCGCAATCTGCCCAAGGTTCTGCAAGGCGAAGCCCCGGAGCGGCTGGAAGTCCGGGGGGAAGTCATTTTCCGCCGGAAGGACTTCGCCGCGCTCAATGACCGGCTGCGCAAGGAGAACGCCAAAACGTTCGCCAATCCGCGCAACGCCGCCGCCGGATCCATTCGCCAGTTGGACACCTCGGTTACGGCTTCCCGTCCGTTGCGGTTTCTGGCCTACGGCTTTGGCGAGGTTCGTTTCGGGGCCACGCCAGCGTGGCGGACGTATTCGGAAGTGATGGAGCGGTTGCGGGCGTTCGGCTTTGAGACGCCTCCCGGCGGAAAACTCTGCCGAGGCTCCGAAGATGTGGAGTCCTACTACGCGTCGTTGGGTGAAAAGCGCGAATCGTTGGCCTACGAGATCGACGGCGTGGTCATGAAGCTCGACGATCTCGAAGCGCAGGAGGCGCTCGGGTATACGGCCCGCGCGCCGAGGTTTGCCATCGCCTGGAAATTCCCCGCGCAGCAGGCGACGACGCGTTTGCTGGACATTACGATTCAGGTCGGGCGGACGGGGGTTCTGACCCCGGTGGCCGAGCTGGAGCCGGTGAACGTCGGAGGCGTGATCGTCAGCCGGGCTACGTTGCACAATGAGGATGAGATTCGCAACCGTGATGTCCGCGTCGGGGATCGGGTGGTCGTCCAGCGTGCCGGAGACGTCATCCCGGAAGTGGTGCGGGCGGTGCTCTCGGAACGCGCCCCGGATTCGCAGCCCTTTGCCTTTCCGCATGTCTGTCCTTCCTGCGGGCAGGAGGCGTCCCGCCTGGAGGGCGAAGTGGCCTGGCGGTGCGTGAACGTTTCCTGTCCCGCAATGATCCGGCAGTCGCTCACGCATTTTGTGTCCAAGGCGGGGCTCGATATCGAAGGACTCGGACAACGGTGGATCGAGCTGCTCGTTTCCTCGGAGCGGGTCAGGACGCCCGCCGACCTCTTCACCCTGAAGGTGGAGGAACTCTTGCATTATGAGCGGATGGGTGTAAAACTCGCCACCAAGTTTGTGGATTCGTTGGATCGCGCCAAAAAGGAGGCCACGCTCCAGCGTCTGCTGTGCGCGCTGGGCATCCGGCATGTGGGCGAACAGACCGCCAAGACGTTGGCGGCGGCCTACGCCGATATGGACGAACTGCGGGCGGCGGATCCGGAAGAACTGCAAAACCTGCCGGATATCGGGCCGGAAGTCGCGGGGGCGATCAAGGCCTTCTTTGACGACAAGCCCAACGTGGAGTTGCTCGCCCGCTTGAAGGAACTGGGCCTGTGGCCGGTACGGCGACAGGTGTCTGAAACCGAACAGGTTTCGGCGGGGCCGCTCGCCGGGATGAAGGTTTTGTTCACGGGTTCCCTGTCCATGCCCCGCTCGCAGGCGCAGCGGATGGCGGAGAGTGCCGGCGCGGAAATCGCCGGCGGCGTATCCCGCAAGCTGAACCTGCTTGTCGTCGGTGACGAACCGGGGTCCAAGCTCGAAAAGGCTCGGACGCTGGGGGTGCGTGTGGTCGATGAAGCCGGTTTTCTGGCTTTGTTGCGGGCGGAAAACGATGTGTCGGCCGGGGATTCCGGAAACGCGGCGCAGGACTCTGAAGAAGGAAAAGGGTGAGGATATGAGTCTCTCTGTAGTTGTGATGGGCGCTTCCGGGCGCATGGGTACGACCATCGCCAATCTGGCGAAAGAGCAGGGGCTGACGTTGGCGGCCGTGCTGGAACGTCCCGAAAAGCTGGATGCGCTGGCTCATTGGGGCTGCCTCGCCGGAACGGACCCGGAAGTGGTGTACCCGCAGGTTCCGGGAGCCGTCGTGATCGACTTCACCGCGCCTCAGGCGAGCCTTGCCAACGCGCGCTGCGCCGTCAGGAACGGCAATCCCATCGTTATCGGAACCACAGGCTTCACTCCGGAACAGAAAGCCGAACTGGACGACATCGCCCGGACCGGCCGCGTGTTCTGGTCTCCCAACATGAGCGTCGGGGTCAACGTTCTTCTGGAACTGTTGCCCGAACTCGTGCGGATGCTCGGCCCGGACTACGATCTGGAAATGGTCGAGCTGCATCATAACCGCAAAAAAGACTCTCCCAGCGGCACGGCGTTGCGCCTTGCCGAGTGTCTGGCTTCCGCCAGAGATTGGGAGCTCAAGGATGTCGCCTGCTATCATCGCGAAGGCATCATAGGCGAGCGCCCCAAGAAGGAGATAGGCGTTCAGGCCATCCGTGGCGGCGATGTGGTAGGAGTACACACCGTCTATTTCATGGGCCCCGGCGAACGTATCGAGGTGACGCACCACGCGCATTCCCGGGAAAACTTTGCTCAGGGCGCACTGCGCGCCGCCCGCTGGCTGCCCGGGCAGCCAGTCGGGAAGGTCTACGCCATGAGCGATATCCTGAAATCGAGGTTGAAATAATGTCGAGTATTCCTGCTAAGGATTGGAAGACGGTCTGGGGTCTGCTGACCTCAGGCATTCACGAACATGTGCGGAAGAACGGGTTCACCGATGTGGTTCTCGGCCTGTCGGGCGGCATGGACTCCGCGCTGGTCGCGGCGCTTGCCGTCGATGCGCTGGGCAAGGAACATGTGCACGGCGTGATGATGCCGTCGCCGTGGTCGAGCGAGGGCAGCATCACCGATTCCGAACTGTTGGCCGCCAATCTGGGCATGGAGACGTTCACGGTTCCGATCGCTCCGATGCTGGACGCCTTTGAACTGGCGCTCGCTCCCGCGTTCGCTGGCAAGGAACGGGACGTGACCGAAGAAAACATCCAGGCCCGCATCCGCGGCGTCATCCTGATGTCGTTCTCCAATAAATTCCGATGGATGCTGATGGCCACGGGAAACAAGTCCGAGCTGGCCGCCGGGTATTGCACCATGTACGGCGACATGTGCGGCTCGCTGGCCCCCATCGCGGATCTGTACAAGACGGAAGTGTATCATCTGGCCCGCTGGTTCAACGAGCGCGAAGGCAAGCTGGTCATTCCCCAAAACATTTTCGACAAGGCTCCGTCGGCGGAGCTGCGCCCGGGGCAGACCGATCAGGATTCCCTGCCCGCCTATGATGTGCTGGATTCCATCCTTCACGCGTTGATTGAAGAATCGAAGCCCGCTGTGGACATTGAGCTGCCGGGCATCCCTCACGAACAGATCGAGCGCGTGCTGGAACTTGTCCGCAGGAGCGCCTTCAAGCGGCTTCAGGCGGCCCCGCTTCTGCCCGTCGGGAAGCATGCCTTCGGCATCCACGTGCATATGTAGCGTTTGCCGTTTGAGAAAAGAAAAAGCCTCTCGGGGATTCCCGGGAGGCTTTCTTGTTTATTCGGCTTGGCCTTCGCGTTTGGCCTTGAGGGCCTGGCGCAGCCAGTCGTACCATTTTTTGAGGCCTTCGCCGGTGCGGCAGGAGACTTCAAAGACGGACAGATCAGCGTTGAGACGGCGGGCATGGCGCGCGGCGGTCTCCACATCGAAGTCGACATAGGGCAGCAGGTCGATCTTGTTCAGGAGCATTGCGCTGGCGCGGTTGAAGAGGAGGGGATACTTTTCGGGCTTGTCGTCCCCTTCGGTCACGCTGAGGAGCGCGATCTTCGCGTCTTCGCCGCAGTCGAATTCCACGGGGCAGACGAGGTTTCCCACGTTTTCGATGAACAGGATATCGATTTCGTTCAGGTCGAACGCACCCAGAGCTTCCATGACGAGATTGCTGTCGAGATGGCAGCCGCCTTCCGTGTTGATCTGCACGGCCTTGGCTCCGGTGGCGGCGACGCGGCGGGCGTCGTTGTCCGTCTGAAGGTCGCCTTCGATGACGGCCATGCGGAATTCGGACGCCAGATCGGCGAGGGTCCGCTCCAGAAGCGACGTTTTCCCCGCGCCGGGAGAGCTGATGAGGTTCAGAGCGAGAATACCGTGCTGGGCGAACTGCTCCTTCAGGCTTGCCGCCAGCTTTCCGTTGGCTTCAAGAACGTTGCGAATGACTGGTATTTCCACGATACGGCTCCTTTATTCCGCTTCAATATGCTGCACGTACAGTTCCCGTCCCGTTTCCATCGAATGGCCGTACTGCTCTCCGCAGGAAGGGCACGGCGCGAAGAAGTGTTCTCCCCGGGCAGGCGAAAACGTCTGTCCACACTTGGAACACTTGAGGGTGATGGGAACTTCTTCGGTCTCCAGTACGGCCCCTTCGAAATCCGTCCCCGCCGTGAGCGCCTCAAAGGCAAAGGACAGCGCTTCCGGGACGATGTTCGCCAGCGCGCCGTACCGTACGCGCACCAGCAGCAGACGATGGACGTTGTGCTTTTCCATTTCTTCGCGGACGATGGATAACAGACTTGTAACGACGGACATTTCGTGCATGGCGGAATTTCTCTGATTGGTTCCTTGAACAGGTTCGGCAGTTCCCGGACAGACGGTACAGCACGGAACATTAGGCGAAAACGGCGGGTGAGTCCAGCCGGGCGCATGAGAAATGGCGGCTTGACCCCGGAGAGGGGCTGGAGTAGGCCGGATGCAGCATCTCGGTTCCGCAAGGAGGACACGATGAAAAAGATCGATGCGCACGCGCATGTCGGCTATTTCGGCGGTTGGGCCGATGTTGGGTATACGGACGAACAGATGGTCGCCGAAATGGATCGGTACGGCATCGAAACGTCCGTGGTCAGCTATATGGACAATGCGGTGGTGGAGAAGGCCGTGGAACGTTTTCCCGACCGTTTCGTGGGGCTGACATGGGCCAATCCCTATGACGGGGACAAGGCGGTGGAAGCCGTGGTCCGCGATGTCCGCGAACACGGTTTCAAGGGGATCAAGCTGCATCCGCTGCTCAATGCGTTCACCGCCAACGACGCCGTGGTGCATCCGCTCATGGAGACGGCGGCCCAGATGGACCTGCCCGTGTTCATCCATTCGGGGCACCCGCCGTTCTCGCTTCCGCACAGCATCATTCAGCTTGCGGACGATTTTCCGAAAGTGCGGATCGTCATGGTGCACATGGGGCACGGGAATGGGATTTACATTCAGGCCGCCATCGACCTCTCCAAGAAGCGGGACAACGTGTTCCTCGAAACGTCGGGCATGCCGATGCACACCAAAATCCGCGAGGCCTACAATACGGTGGGCAGCGATCGGATTTTCTGGGGCAGCGATGCGCCGTTCCATCACTACCGGGTCGAAATGCTGCGCACGGAAGTCTGCGGCCTGCCGGAAAGCGCGCTGGAAAAGATTTTCTACGCCAACATCAAGACGTTCCTGTCGCTGTAGCGTGAAGATGTGCTCGCAAAAAGCCCCATCATTCGGCGGGGCTTTTTGCGTTCAGGCGAAGATCAGATACAGGGCCAGTCCGACGAAGATGCAGCCCGTAACCCGGTTCATGATGAGCTGGCCCCGGATGGACGTATTGAACCATTGGGCCAGCCTTCCGCCGAGGAAGGCCACGGCGCCGAACACCAGCAGCGTCGCGAGCTGGAACAGACCGCCGAGCGTAACGATCTGAAGCGGGACGCTGCCCAGTCCGGGGTTGGCGAACTGGGGCAGAAACGCGAGAAAGAAAAGCGTCACCTTGGGGTTCGTGATGTTCATGATCACGCCACGGCGGTAGAGTCCGCCGTAGCCGGGGAATACGCTCTTTTCAAGCCATGCCTTGGATGCGCCGCTGCGGAAGGAAAGCCAGGCGAGATACAGCAGGTATGCGGCCCCCACGCATTTCAGGGCGGTAAAGGCCAGTGCGGATGTTTGGAAGAGGGCGGCCACGCCGAGGGCGACCGCCGTCGTGTGCCCGCACAGGCCGGTAATCAGGCCCAGTGTGGTGACGATGCCGGCCCGGAAGCCGTATAACGCGGATTGGGTCAGGACAAAAATGTTGTCGGGGCCGGGGGCCAGACTCAGAATGACGGCGGCAATGAAAAAAGTGCCGAGAGTTTCGAGAGGCAGCATGGTCTTTCCCTATGGATAACGGTGACGGTACGCCGCTATCTCTAAGGCCGGAACCGGGAAAAAGCAAACGAAACGATCCGCCCCGTCAGCCGAGTTCCATGTGCCGATGTTCCACGGATACGGTGTAATCCTGCCGCTTCAGCGCACGCATGAGGGCTTCGGTGACGGCGACGGAGCGGTGCTTGCCGCCGGTGCAGCCCAGAGCGATGGTGATGCGGTAACGCCCCTCCGCATCGTAGAGTGGCAGCAGGAAGCCGAGAAAATCGATGAGGCGCTTTTTGAACTCCTTGCCCGACGGTTCACTGAAAACATGGTCCGACACGGCCTTGTCCTTCCCGGTACGCGGGCGCAGTTCCTCGATGAAGTACGGATTGGGAAGAAAGCGCAGGTCGAATACGAGATCCGCCTCGCGCGGAACCCCGTATTTGAAGCCGAATGAAATGAGATTGACCTTGATGTTCCGCAGGCGTTCCTGCCTGCTGTTCCAGCGACGCTGGATGACCCGCCGGAGATCGTGGATGGAATAGGCGGACGTGTCGATGACCTTGTCGGCGATTTCGCGGACGGGAGCGAGCCGTTCCATTTCCTCGCGGATGGCCTGCTCCAGTCCCACACCCTCGCGTTCCAGAGGATGGGGACGACGGGTCGTGGCGTACCGGCGCATGATGACGGCCGGGTCCGCCTCCAGATAGATGATCTGCGTGCGGAGTCCCATGCTGGCGAGGCGGTGCAGGGCCTGATCCAGCTCTTCCATGAACTCGCTCCGCCGTTGGTCGAAGCCGAGGGCCACGCCGTTGGAACGCTCGACCGAAGGATTTTGCAGGAGCCGCACCATTTCGGGCATGAGCCCCGGCGGAATCCCGTCGGCGGTGAGCAGGCGCATATCTTCAAAAACATGGAGAACGGTGCTCTTGCCGGCCCCGGAGAGGCCCGTAATGATGAACACGGGCTTTTCCGCGCCGGCCTTGGCCGCTTCGTCGGAAGCAACCGTTTCCGCCGTATCCGACTGTGAAAGGCGTTGATCCGTCATAGTGCTTTCCGAAAGGACAGAAAGCCCGTCCGGCGAGGTTCCCCGGACGGGCTT
>CAUHBW010000010.1 GCA_959604115.1 uncultured Bilophila sp.
GGGGAAGGGGAGAAGGAAGCCCTTCTCCAGAAGGGTTCCTTCTCCCCTTCCCCCGGTTTCCTCCCTACAGCCCATACTTGAAATACGCGGAGCAACTGCCTTCGGTGGAGACCATGCAGGGGCCGACGGGGTTGGCGGGGGTGCAGACCTTGCCGAAAAGGGGGCACTCGTTGGGCGGGAGCTTGCCCTTGAGGACTTCGCCGCAGCGGCAGCCGGGCAGGGGCCTGGTTTCGGGCAGGGACAGGCCGAGACGGGCCAGCGCGTCGAAGCGTTCGTAGGCCGGAGCCAGCGCGAGCCCGCTGGCGGGGATGGCCCCGAGCCCGCGCCAGAGGGCGTCGGACGTGCGGAACACCTGCGAGAGAATGGACCGCGCCTTGGGGTTTCCGTCGTCGCTTACGGCGCGGGGATAGGCGTTCTCGACCTTGAAGTCGCCTTCGCGGTACTGGCGGGCCATGCGGCACAGGGCGTCGAGAATGTCGGCGGGCTCGAATCCGGCGACGATGGCGGGACGCTTCCACTTTTCGGCCACGAATCGGAACGGTGAAAGCCCGAGCACCGTGGACACGTGCCCCGGCAGGAGGAAGGCGTCGATGCCGTTCCCCGGGTCGCCGAGGAGGGCTTCGAGCGCCGGAGGCACCAGCTTGTGGCAGGAAAAGAGGGCGAAGTTGTCGAGCTTGCGTTGTTCGGCGGCGAGGACGGTGGCCGCGACCGCCGGAGCCGTGGTTTCGAAGCCCACGCCGAGAAACACGACCGTGGCGTCGGGATGAGCGGCGGCTAGGGTCAGGGCGTCCAGGGGAGAATAGACGACCGAGACGCGCGCGCCGTCGGCCTGCGCGTGCTTGAGGGAACGCCCGTCCGGGCCGGGAACGCGCATCAGATCCCCGAAGGTGGCGATGATCACGTCGGGTTGCTCGGCGAGCTTGAGGAAGGCCGCGACTTCGCGGTCGTGGGTGACGCAGACCGGGCAGCCCGGCCCGGTGAGATGGGTCACCTGCGCGGGCAGCAGCGTGCGCAGGCCGCCGCGGAAGATGGACACGGTATGCGTTCCGCACACCTCCATGAACCGCATGGGGCGGTCGAGGAGGTCTTCAAGGCGGCGGAGCAGGGCCTGGCAGAGTTTGGGATCGTGCAGTGTGGGCGTGGACATGGGCTTCTCCGGGACAGGGCTGTGGAAGGTCCGACGAAAACCGCCCGCCGGACGCGGCGGACGGAAGGATCGGCTGCCCGCCCACTCTAGCCTGTTTCCGGCGTTCCATAAAGGCTTGATTTCCACAGAAGGGGCCTCGGCTAGCGCCCTTGATCTTGTTTCTGGGCTTGGCTATGGTCAACCGAACTTCTTCGAGATCCTATGCCCTATTCTATCGTCCGTCGCCGCCCCAACGCCTCTCTGCTTGCCGAAGCGGTCAAAACCATCGGCAAGCGCCGCTTTGAAATCCGCCAGCAGGTTTCCTGCCCGCTGGAGGACAGGAAGCTCCATTACCTTGTGGAAACATGGTTTTTCTTTCCGCAAAGCCTCCAGATCAACCGCTGGAGCTATACGGCGTTCGACTACCGGCAAAGCCTCAAGAACTACATCCGCCTCGGCGTGCCCGTCCGTCCGCTGGAATCGCTGCTCGGCGGCGAACGCCTGCTTCCGTTGCCGAGAATGGAGGCGGAAGTCGGCCCCGAAAGCGAGGAGCCGATCGAACTCTTGGATTGCGTCGAGTGCGGCCCCGACCTGCTGGAGGAATGTTCCAGACGGCTGGACGATCTGCTCTGGGAAAACTCGCAGGCGACCCGCGAACGCTACGAGGACAGCCTCAAGCTGTTCTGCATCGAGTACCGGGTGTCCCTGCTGGCGCGCAAGGAGGCCGTGCTCGCCATCGAGGACAGCGACGAGCGGACCCGCGCGGCCTACACGCTGACCCGCACCGCGGTGGCCTGCCTGAAACGCTACCGCAAACTGCTCGGCAAGCGGGCGAGGGCGGCGCGGAGCCTGTTGCGCGCGCCCGCGTTCCTGTACGGCGACGAATACCTTTCCATCATCACCACGAAGACGCTGGCGGAGATCGTCCGGCACCTCTCCCCGGTGAAGAACTGCTCCACCTATGTGCTGGCGTCTTTCGGGGCGCAGCGCGCCTACCGCCGCATCCGGTATCCCGAGAGCATGCCGTCCAAGGGCGGAGACAACGAGTTGCCCGTATTCCGCTGGAGCGTGCTCAAGAAGTATGTGGACATGCCCCTGTTCCTGAATATTCAGCGGCATTCCGGCAATTCGCTGCTGGAGCACCTGCTGTACAGCCTGATCGCCGCCGTGGCCATGAGCCTCGCGCTGTTCGTGACCTTCGTGTGGGAGGGCGCGGACTCGCTCAGCACCCCGATTTTCGTGATCGCGGTGTTCGCCTACATCTGCCGCGAGCGCATCAAGGATGTCCTCAAGAGCAAATTGTTCAAGATATTCGGCAAATGGATACCGGACCGGGTGCTCCGCGTCTGCGACGGCTACGGCAGGCTCATCGGGCAGTGTTCCGAACAGTTCCGGTTCATGGACTGGGACAAGCTGCCCAAGGCCGTGCGCATCCTGCGGAACCGGACGCATTTCGTGGACATCCTCAACGAGTTCCACAACGAGGACATCCTGTACTACTCCAAGGCGATCGACATCAAGAAACTGCCGGACCCGTTCCACGAGGGCAAGAACCTCCTGCTGGACATCTCCCGCTTTGACATTTCGGATTTTCTGCGGCATGCCGATGAAGTTCTTGACGAACCCCAGTCCGGCGCGGACGATGCCGTGGCGGGCGACAAGGTGTACCATGTGGACATGGTGCGCCAGATCACCCACCGCTGCGGTTCCGATCTGGAGCGTTTCCGCATTGTGTTGACCCACGCGGGCATCCGGCGCATCGACGAGATCAAGCCGTTGTTCGACAACTACCATAAGGATAGCCATGAGCATTGAGTTTACCGACACCGAGCGCGCCATCCTGCGCATCGTCCAGTTTCAGCTTCCCGACACGCTGACGCCGTATGCGGACATCGCCCGCGAGGTGGGGACCGACGAGGAGACGGTGCTGAACCTGCTCCGCCGCCTCAAGGAGGATGGCGCCATCCGCCGTTTCGGGGCCAACATCAAGCATCAGAAGACCGGCTGGTCGCACAACGCGATGGTCGCGTGGATCGTGGGCGAGGCCGAGAGCGAGGCCGCGGGCGAGTTCGCCGCCAGGAATCCCCGGATTTCCCACGTGTATTTTCGTCCGACGTCGGCCCCAGACTGGCCGTACACCCTCTATACGATGGTGCACGGACGCAGCGAGGAGGAATGCCGCGAGGTCATCGACGAGCTGCGCCGCGAAACCACGCTCGACGAGTACGCCGTGCTCGACAGCCTTGAGGAACTGAAGAAGACGTCCATGACGTATTTTTAGAGGGGCGGGGTGAGGGCCCCGTTTCCTTTCGGAAGACGGATGCGGCGACGTGCCGCCCACAGCCATTTTTGAGGAGCTTATGAAAACGACCCGTTCGGATACATTGTTTAAGGAAGCCTGCGAACTGATTCCCGGAGGGGTGAACAGCCCCGTGCGCGCCTGTCTCGGCGTGGGAGCCGACCCGCTGTTCATCGCCTCGGCCAAGGGGAGCCGCGTGACCACCGTGGACGGTCAGGAAATGATCGATTTCGTGGAATCGTGGGGCCCGATGCTGCTCGGTCATTCCCATCCCGACGTGACCAAGGCGGTCGTCGAAGCTGCCGGAAAGGGAACCAGCTACGGCGCGCCGTGCCCTGCCGAGGTCGAGCTGGCCCGCATGGTCGTGGACGCGTTCCCCGGCATGGACATGGTGCGTATGGTGAACTCCGGTACGGAGGCCACCATGTCGGCCCTGCGTCTGGCTCGCGGAGTGACGGGCCGCAACAAGGTGCTGAAGTTCGTCGGCTGCTATCACGGGCATGCCGATCCGTTCCTTGCGAGCGCGGGTTCCGGCGTGGCCACGCTGTCCATCCCCGGCACGCCGGGCGTGCCGGAAAGCGTGGTGCGGGACACGCTGCTGGCCCCCTACAACGACGTGCAGGCGGTCGAGGACATTTTCCATCTCTACGGCGAGGACATCGCGGCGATCATCGTGGAGCCCATCGCGGGCAACATGGGGTTGGTGCTGCCCGAGGAAGGGTTCCTCAAGTCGTTGCGCAACCTGTGCGACGCCCACGGTTCCCTGCTGATTCTGGATGAGGTGATCACCGGTTTCCGCGCCGAATTCGGCGGGGCGCAGACCCGTTTCGGCATCACGCCCGATCTGACCACGCTCGGCAAGATCATCGGCGGCGGCCTGCCCGTGGGCGCGTTCGGCGGCAAGCGGGAGTACATGTCCCGCGTGGCTCCCGCCGGAGACGTCTATCAGGCCGGGACGCTTTCCGGGAACCCGCTGGCGATGGCGGCGGGCATCGCGACCCTGTCCGTGCTCAAGCGGAGCGACTACGCCGCGCTTGAGGCCCGCGTGGAGGCGTTCGCCTCCGAGCTGGAAAGCATTTTGCGCGGCAAGGGCGTGCCGGTGACGGTCAACCGTCTGGCGTCCATGTACACGGTGTTCTTCACCGACGGCCCGCTTCGCAATTTCGAGGATGTGAAGCGTTCCGACACCGAGATGTACGCCCGGTATTTCCGCGCCATGCGCGAGCGCAACATTTTCGTCGCGCCTTCGGCCTTCGAGGTGGCGATGGTGTCCTTCGCCCACACCGAGGAAGATTTCGCCAAGACCCTTGAGGCCGCGCGCGACATCAAGCTGTAGAAAGGCGGTGCCCCCGGCGGGCAGTGCGCCGCCCTGCACCCGCCGGGGGGGGAATCGCTCCGCGTGCGAAGCCCGTAAGGCTCGAAGACTCATCTAACGGCCACGGCTTCGCCGCCCTTCGGGCCGCATTCCCCCACCAGACTTCCTCGAAATGAAACGGGACGGTTCCGTGTCCGGCAAAAGCCGGGTGCGGAACCGTCCCGTTTCGTCTTGATGCCGTCAGGTCCGTCTCCTCTTCAGGGGATGGAGGCGTCGGGGGGGGGAAAATCAGGAGGGCGTTTCCTCGCGGGGGGGGGCGGGTTGTCTGGGGATGAAGCAAGAGGGGGTGGCGGGGAAGGCGCTTCGAGGAGCTTGAGCAGGCTCTCGGACGCCCCGGAGAGCCGGGCGGCCTCACGGGGCAGGGTGCCCGTGCGGTCCGCGAGGTCCGGCTTCGCTCCCGAGGCCAACATCATCCGTACGATGCGTCTTCCGGTGGCCTCATCCACATGTCCGAGGACCGAGGCGACCTTGACGAAGGGATCGCCCGCATCCGTTCCTTGGGATGCCCAGCCTGCCGCCCAGCAGCGTAGGGCATCAGGCCGCTGCCATCGGCCCTGGGGCACGATGTGGGCCCCGTTCCAGCCCTGAAAGGCGGTTTTCACGTCCACGGGGTCCCGCCAGTTGTCCATGACGGTTTGAAGCAGCTTGTCCGTGGGGGTGAGCTGCTCCAGCCACGCGGCGGCGCACAGGTGCGGCCCCGCCGTTTTCCAGTCTTCCCGGCCCAGCGCGGCCCGCAGATCGCATAGTGTCGCCAGCGCGGGTGCGGCTTCCCTGACTTTCGGGGACAGGGCGACGCCGTCCGGAAGACCGGCGAGCAGCAGCCAGACGGAGATCGCCGGCATGCTGTTCCGATTGTACCACTTGGAGGTGGAGAGGTCCGAGGAGCGGAACCATACCGTACCGCCGTGTTTCGACTGTTCCCGCAGACGCTCGTTGCGTTCCAGCAGCATCGGGCCCAGAACGTCGCCCGGTATGTCCCAGGCTATCCATTCGGCGAGGAACACCCCGTCGAGCCTGTCCTGTTCGTTACGGAAGGCGGGATCGGTCCATATCCGCAGCATGAGGGGAGATGCCTCGGGCCACAGGCACTTGATCAGCGCGGCCCTGCGACCCGATTCCGCGCTTTGGAATCCGCCGTTCCGCCAGTACCGGGGGGAGGTTGCGGGCTTGTTTCCGGTCGGAGGGGGAATGCCGATATACTCGTGAATATACGGAAGATCGCTGTCGTTGTTTGTGAGCAGGTAATGCCCGTCCTCCGGCTGGAGGACCGCAGCGGCCTGAACGGCGGCGACATAGCTGATCTCGCCCGCGTTCGTAGCCAGAGAAACGTAAGACACGAATCCCTTTGATTTCACATGGATATCTTTTCCCCGGAGCCGGAAGTTCTTGCTGCGGAGAAGATCGATGACCTCCACCTGCTCCCGTTTCCCCCGGTTTTCCCAGAAAGGCAGGTGCGCATTCAGTTCGGCGTCGCTCAGCCCGAGCACGATGTCCAGTGCCAGCCTGCCTTCCGCGTCGGGCTTCAGGTCGCGCGCGCCCGCGCAGCGCAGCAGAAGCAGGGCGGCGGGGTTGGCACGGGCGGCGGCGATGTGCAGCGGCCTGCGTCCCTGCGCGTCCGCAAGCTGCACCATGCGGAACAGGGGGGATTGCGGGCTCAGGACTTCACGGAGCACCTCCGGGGCCGGATCGCGTTCCAGCAGAACATGCAGAAGCGTGGTCCCATCGGTACGGAGCGCGCTTGTGCCGGCCTGCGGCAAGGCCCGTTTCACGGCGAGGGCATCCCCGGAATCGCAGATCGCGAGCAGTTCCGCCATGTCCGTATACCGGACAGCGGGTTCTTCCCTTGACGGAAGCAGCGCACGGACCAGAAAAAACGCTCCCGTGATCAATACGAGAAGAAAAAGGGCGGTCTTCACTCGCGCCCGCTGGCATTCGTCCATGCTGGCCTCCCTTTCTGATCCGTCCGCCTCGGAAAGAGGAACGGACGCGGCATTTGGGTTTCCGATTTCGGCCCGCGCGGCGGAACCCGCCGGAACATCCCGCTAGAGGGTCTTCTCCTGCATATAACACCGGGGAGCATACGGCAAGGCGCGGCTCCGCAGCAGCCCGGCCCCGTCCGGGAGCGTTTGGAAAGGAAAAAGGGAGGAGGCGCAAGAGGGCGGGGAACGTTTGCCGGGGCAAGTCCCCCATCTCCATCATTCGCGCACGCTTTCCTGGTTCCAGATCGGTATCTCGCGGACGACGCGGGAACGAGCGTCTTCGGGCAGCTCGTCGTAGTTGACGGGAGTGAACCGCAGCACTTCGGAGCCGTCGGGAAGACGCACGACGCCGAAAAATTCGTCCTCGGGCCGGGTAAAAAGGGAGTACGAGGAGGAGTACAAGGTGCGATACACGAGTACGCGGGAATCGTCGCGGGTGTCGAGAGCCTCGCCCACGACCTGATAATAGCGATTTTTATAGTGGCGATAGAAAGGGGTCATTCAAGCCTCCTTTGAGGGGGAGTACATGCGGCGTACTCCCCCTCAAAGCGCGCTTCGGCAAGGCGCGCAAGATGAGATAAATTAGGCTAACACACGTTTAATACAGATGATTCTAGTCACGTTTCCACGGAGTACGCACGAGGCCGAAACGGGCGTACCCGGGATGTCCCGAAAGGGGAGTACGCCTTTCGGGGAGGGTGGAGGGCGTGAGAATACTCCCTCTCATGCGAGGTTTCCCGATATAAGTACCCCTATGATACTCCTTACCGAAAAACGGATTTTTTGCCAGAAGGGGGTTGCCGGAAGTGCTCCGGCTGAGAGGCCGACCGGGAACGTCCCGGCACCGTCCACATGGCAACGCGGAACCGTCACTTTAACGAATGCTTTATGCAGGAGAAAAACCATGTCGAACGATCTTATCACCACCGTCCATGATCTCGTCCTTGAAAGCCCTATCGGTGCTAAGGCCATCGCTCAGGCCGTCGGGAAGCCCTATTCGACCCTTCTGCGTGAAGTCAACCCGTATGACACCGGCGCAAAGCTTGGCGCTGAAACGCTTATGCATATCATGAAGACCACCGGCAACATTTCGCCGCTGGAAAAGATGGCTACTGAAATGGGCTACAAGCTGGAACCCGCCGAAGGCATGGGCTCCACGGTACGAGCTTAACCCGGTTTCAGGAGAGTTCAGTTGACTTCAATGAAGGGCGGCTGCCCACGGACAGCCGCCCCGTGGTCCGTCAAAGGGTTTCGAGGGTCCGCTGAACGGCGTCGATGAGGCTTTTGGGCGTGGACGCGCCCGCCGTGAGGCCGACGACGGCATAGCCTTTCAGTTCTTCAAGCGGCAGCTCCTCTGGGATCTCGATGTGCCATACCGGGATGCCGCAGCTTTTCGCGACGTCCGCGAGACGTCGGGTGTTGCCGCTGCTTCTTCCCCCCACCACGATCATGGCTTCGGCCCGCTGCGAAAGGGCCTGCGCTTCCCGCTGCCGCCTGCGGGTGGCGTCGCAGATGGTGTCGAGCACCACCAGCGAATGCGCGCCCTCAAGGCGTTTTCTGATCGCTTCGAATTCCTCTTTCTCCTGCGTGGTCTGGGCCGCCAGCACCACGTCCTGCTCCTCTCTGAACGTTTGCATGGCCTCCAGTTCGCCGAGGCTTCCGAAGACGGCGCAGGGGCTGTTCGCATAGGAAACGAGTCCCCGCACCTCCGGGTGTTCGGCCTCGCCGAACAGGTAGAGCGACGTTCCCGGTCTGGTGGCTTCGTCGATGGAGAGTTGCGCCTGCTTGACCCGAGGACACGTCGCGTCGAGCACCCGTGCCCCGAGCCCGACCAGACGCGCCTCGTCGTCCCGGGGAATGCCGTGTGCGCGGATGACCACCGTGTCGCCGGGCCGGACGTCCGCCAGCGAATGCGCGCAGACCACGCCCAGCCGCGTGTAGGCGTCGAGCACCTGCGGGTTGTGGATGATCGGGCCGAGCATGACCAGCCGTCCTTCCCCAGTGTCCGGATGTTCTTTCAGGGCCTGATCCAGCTTGCGCAGGGCCAGCCCCACGCCCATGCAGAATCCCGCCGTTTTGGCGCGAAGTATTTCCATCTTGCCTCCCTTTGCTCCGAATTTCTTTCCCCAAAATTTCCGATACCACCCCGCCCGCCGCGTTCCCCGCATTCCCCGAACAGAGATTCGATGAAGTCGGAAGTCTTTGAAGAGGAAGGGGTGGGGTTTGGGGAGGGGAAGGGGAACCGCGGGGGGGCCCTTCTCCAGAAAGTTGTCCCCTCCCCAATCTTCATCACCGCCCGATGCGCGGGCGCAGGAACCGCAACGTGTACGGAACGATGAGCACCTTGCCGGGGCCGTCAAGGGCGGGATCGGTGATCAGGCTCCTCCGGTCGAGCTGGTGGAGCGAACCCGGTTCGATGCTGGAATCGAACAGCATGAGCGTGTCCCCGATTACCTCGTTGCAGCAGGTCCAGTGCCGGATGATCGCGTCCGTGGGATACAGCACCCGGACGAACTGGAGCAGAACGGCGTTGCGCTCGCCCTTGCGCAGCCACGCCGCGATTTCCTCGCACAGCGCGTCGGGCGACGGCGCGTCGGGACCGGGAAAAGAGGTCGGAAAGGGCCGAACCGTCAGCAGCGATCCCTGTTTTTCCAGACGTCCCAGCATGGCGTCCACCCAATCCGCATAGTCGGTCCGCTGATCGAGGATGGCCTTGAAAAAGTCCTCGTCCCCGGCGGCGTCCAACAGCGCCTCGTGCAGCAGCGCGCGGCAGGCCAGCAGCCGGGTGGCGTGCATGTGGCGCATGGCGTTGATCACCGCATAGGCGGCGCAGAAAACATCGAGCTGTCCTTGGTAGGCCGGATTCATGGCAAGTCCCTCACGGTGGGGAAGTGTGCCGGGAGCGCGGGGAGAGGTCAACAGGATTTTGAGGCCCGCCCCATGTACGCCTGACCCGCCGGAAAGACGGCGTTTTTTGATGCGGAAATCACGTTCCCGGCCACTGGACAAACCGGAGCCGTCATGGTAGAAAAGGCACTGTATTTATATATCTGGATACCTTGATATTAGAAGCGAAGGATTCCGCCCCCGCGTATCAAGCCATAACAAGTTCAATTTACAGACGATGCCGTGGCATCGCCAGCCAAGGAGCGCACCATGCAGCCCGAAAAAGGCAGATATTTCTTTACGTCCGAGTCCGTCACCGAAGGCCACCCCGACAAGGTCGCCGACCAGATTTCCGACGCCATTCTCGACACCCTGCTGGAACAGGATCCCGATTCCCGCGTGGCGTGCGAAACCCTCGTGACCACCGGCATGGCGGTCATCGCCGGTGAAATCAGCACCAAGGGCTACGCCGACCTGCCCAAGGTCGTGCGCGAAACCATCAAGGAAATCGGCTACAGCAGCTCCGAAATGGGCTTCGACTGGCAGACCTGCGCCGTGCTGTCCTCCATCGACCACCAGTCCGGCGACATCGCGCAGGGCGTGGACCGCGACGACCCCGAAAATCAGGGCGCGGGCGACCAGGGCATGATGTTCGGCTTCGCCTGCGACGAAACCCCCACCTTCATGCCCGCCCCCATCTACTGGGCGCACCAGCTTTCCCAGCGGCTCACCAAGGTCCGCAAGGACGGTCTGGTGGACTTCTTCCGTCCCGACGGCAAGACGCAGGTGTCCTTTGAATATGTGGACGGCAAGCCCGTCCGCATCAACAACGTGGTCGTGTCCACGCAGCATGCCGCCTCCGCTTCGCAGGCCGACATCATCGAGGCCGTGAAGCGCACCGTCATCCGCCCCGTTCTTGAGCCCACCGGGCTGTTCGACGAGAAGAACTGCGAAATCTTCGTCAACACCACGGGCCGGTTCGTCGTGGGCGGCCCCATGGGCGACTGCGGCCTGACCGGGCGCAAGATCATTCAGGACACCTACGGCGGTTCCGGGCACCACGGCGGCGGGGCCTTCTCCGGCAAGGACCCCTCCAAGGTCGACCGTTCCGCCGCCTACATGGGCCGCTACGTCGCCAAGAACGTGGTCGCCGCCGGTCTGGCTCCGCGCTGCGAAGTGCAGATCGCGTACTGCATCGGGGTGGCCGAGCCCGTGTCCGTACTGGTTTCCTCGCTCGGCACCAGCGACATCCCGGACGAAGTGCTGACCAAGGCCGTGCGCGAGGTGTTCGATCTGCGTCCGTACCACATCACCAAGCGTCTTGATCTGCTCCGTCCGATCTACAAGAAGACCTCCTGCTACGGCCACTTCGGCCGCGAACTCCCCGAATTCACGTGGGAGAAGACCGACGCCGTAGCCGACCTCCGCACCGCCGCGAAGGTCTGAGTCGAATAAGAGAAAATTGGAGGGGAAGAGGGAAACTTTCTGGAGAAAGTTTCCCTCTTCCCCTCCAAACCTCCCCCTCTCCCTTCAAAGACTTTCGACCGGAGGGGAGGCCGTGCGACGGAAGTTCAGCCGCTTGCGCGGGCGTGTTTGGGGATGTTTTCTCCTTGTTTCAGGAGAGTTGGGCAGGTGCGCGAGGGGTGTGTTGTAGGGAGCGCGCGGGGCATGGCGTTTATCTGGCGAAGGCCGTTTGGAGGGGGCGGTTCTTGCGTTTGTGCGGCGAAGAAGGCGGCATGCGGATTCCCCTGCGGAAGAACGGCGGAGAGAGGAGACGGTTCCGTGACGGAAGCCGTCTTTTTTTGTGGGCGAGAAACGGGGAGCTTGACATTGCCCTTGTTTCTCAGGACTGTAGCCGGTGCGCACGGCGCGCTTCACGTCTCCGCCCGGTGCGGCGGGGCAAACCTTTCGAGAGTCAGGCCATGATAGTTGCAGACGTCCATAACCATACCAACGCGTCCCACGGCAAGGCGTCCGTCGCCGAGATGTACGCTTCCGCCAAGGCGCGCGGGCTTTCCGTGTACGGTTTTTCCGAGCATTCGCCCCGTCCCGAGGCGTATTCGTATCCGGTGGAATACCGCGAGCATCTGCGCGACTGTTTCGTGCGCTACGCGAGCGAAGTCATGCAGCTCCGCGCCCTGTCCGGGTCGCCCAAGGTGCTGTTCGGCATGGAGCTGGACTGGTTCCCGTCCGAACGTCCCTTCATGGAGGCGGCGATCGCGGCCTATCCGTTCGACTATATCATCGGCGGCATCCATTTCCTCGGCTCGTGGGGATTCGACTTTACGCAGGACGACTGGAAAATCAGCCCGCAGCAGTGCTTCACGCGCTATGAGAACTATTTCCGCACGCTGGCGGACATGGCCCGGAGCGGGCTGGTGGACGTCGCCGCGCATCCCGACATCATCAAGCTGTACACGGTGGACCTGTTCCACCAGTGGATCGCCATGCCCGAAAGCCTCGCGCTCGTCGCCGAGGCTCTGACCGCCATCCGCGACAACGGGGTGGCGATGGAAATTTCCTCCGCCGGGCTTCGCAAGCCCTGCAACGAAATATACCCGCATCCGGCGATCATGAAGCTGGCCGCCGATCTCGGCGTGAAGATCAGCTTCGGATCCGACGCCCACTGCATCAACACGCCCGCCTACGCCTTCGATCAGCTGGAAGCCTACGCCCGTTCCTACGGCTACACGTCCAGCGTGATTTTCGAGAACCGCAAGCCGCGTGAAATCGCGTTTGCATGACGGGAAGAGGGAAAGGGAGCCTGTTTGAGGCGGCTTCCTTTCCCTCAACGTCGTTTTTGTACGGATTTTCTTGGACATCGCCCCCTGCCGGGGGCGTGGCGGGGAATGGAGAAAGAGGTTCGGGGCTGATGGGGAACACGGGACGCGCGGCGGTGGTTCACCCCCGCATCCGTCCAAAGGGCCTCTTTTGTTCGGGGAACGGGGCGCGCGGGATGGCCCGGAAGCGCCGCCACGGAAGGGAATCGCATGGATTCTCTTTTTTCTTTGCAGATTTTGGGGAGATTATTGTGGAATCTTCGCGTCGTCCTCTCATCGAATTGGAGCATGTGTTTGTAACCTATCCGGGTACGGAGCGGCATATCCTCAACGATTTCAACCTCACATTGTATGAGGGGGAACACGCCGTCATCCGGGGCGGCAACGGCGCGGGCAAGTCCACGCTCCTGCGTCTGCTGCGCGGCGAGCAATGGCCCGATCAGATCGATCACCGGCGCGCCGGGCGCGTGATCTGGCACGGTCCGGACGGGCCGGAGGAATCCCCCCTCACCGGGCGGAAAGTTACGGCGCTGGTGTCCGCCATGCAGCAGGAGCGGGTCGTCCATCAGGAATGGCGGGTGGACGGCGAACGTCTCGTGCTCGGCGGGTTTTCCGACGCCATTTACATCGCGCAGCAGCCGACCTCGGAAATGTACGAGACGGCGTACGGGATCGTGCGCCTGCTCGGCGGTGTGCATCTCTTGAAGAAGCCCGTGACCGCCATGTCGCAGGGCCAGCTTCGCCTGATGCTGGTGGCGCGCTCGCTGGTCCGCAAGCCCGCCATGCTGCTGCTGGACGAGGTGACGGACGGACTGGACGTTCGGGCTCGGCAGGCGCTTCTGGATGCGCTGGAACGGGTTTCCTCGCTGTCCACGCTGGTGATGACCACGCACCGCCCGGAAACCCTGCCCGGCTGGATTCGGCGGCAGGTGCTTCTGGAAAACGGCAAGGCCGTGGACGGTCCCATGCGAACGCCCGCCGAGCCGGATGCGGCTCCCGAGCCCACGACCGCCGGAACGCCCGAACTTTCGGGCATCCGGGGCTGTTCGGCGCGCATCGCCATCAAGGACGCTTCGGTGTTCATCGACCGGGTGCCCGTGCTGCACGACATCAACTGGACCATCAATCCCGGCGAAAACTGGGCGGTGCTCGGCGGCAACGGCGCGGGCAAGTCCACGCTCCTGCGCCTGCTCGCGGGCGACGAAATCGTGGCCTACGGCGGCGAGATCGTGCGCGAGCTGCCCCGGCAGGGCGGCGTGGTGGATCGCCTCGAAGTGCTCCGCAAGGGCGTCCGGCTGGTGTCCGACCGCCAGCAGGCGACCTACACCTACGACATCACGGGCGAGGAGCTGGTCTTTTCGGGCATCGACAACTCCGTGGGCGTCTACCGCCAGCCGTCGGAAGAGGAACTGGCGCAGGTGTCGGGCATCATCGCTTCCCTGCACCTGGAGTACCTCGCCAAACGCACCATCCGTTCCTGTTCCACCGGCGAATTCCGCCGCCTGCTGCTGGCCCGCGCCCTTGCCGGAGAGCCCGATCTGCTCCTCCTCGACGAACCGTTCTCCGGTCTCGACGCGGACTCGCGCAACGCGTTCTTCGCCCTGCTCAACCGGTTGGCGAATCAGGGCGTGCAGATGGTGCTCGTGACCCACCACAAGGCCGACATCTTCCCCGCCATCACCCATATGCTCCAGCTCGAAAACGGGCGTATCTCGGCGATTTGGGAACAGAAAGAGTCTGTTGCGTCTCCCATACCCGTTTCGGACGGTTCCTGTACGCAAAATTGACCGGAATATGGGCATGGCAACGATAGGTGACCATATTTGGGATAGCCTGCGGGGGGTCCTTATTTTTCTGTAGATATAACGCACTGTATTTTAACTGAATAGAGCCAGTCGCGTTGGCTTGCTTCTTGCTTTTCTCTTGTGAACCGGTGGACGGTCCCACGGCTCCGCCTATTCGCAGCCTTGCGTAACGCAGTATAAAAAGGAGAGAAAGCATGTTCAACGGCGTGACCAAAGCGTATTTCGTCCTCTTGGCGGTGGTGCTTGCGGCCTCATTCTGCTTCGTCAGTGCGGACACGGCTTTTGCCAACTGGCCGATTGTGTTCAATGTTCAGGGCGCTACGGCAGGAGACGTCAGCAACGGGAAGCAGAAAATCACCATCTCCGGGACCTTCGCCAATGCGACGAGGAACGAATATTTCTCCAGAGTCAACAACATGACCGTAGAGATTACCGGTTACTTCAGGGGAATGCAGGAAACGTACACGCGCAAGGTGAATGTGAGCTGGAACTTTTCGCCCGTTCTCGGCCCCGGCGACAGAAAGAGGCTCAATATCAATTTTACAAGACAGGTGAACAGGAACAGGGGCATGCATCCCTATGACCGCGTGAAGGTTCGCATCAAGAACATCAGCTTCAGGCGGGCGAGCTGATTCCGTCCGGGAGGCGGCGTCTTGAACATCCGCCGAACGGGAAGGGCTTTCGCGGACGAAGCGCCACCCCGCGAGGGAATCCTTCGTTCCACGGAATGACGGACAGGCCGCATTGCACAGACGGCAAAAGCCGCTCCCGGAAAACATCCGGGAGCGGCTTTTGCGTGTCCTCTTGAGGAACTTTCCGACGGACGGCGAAGCCGTAACCGTCAATGTCTTTGCGCGCCTCGCGGGCGTCGTCGGCGGAACGATTCCCGATCCGGGCAAGGGGCCGCCTGTGCGCCCCTCCTTGCCCCGGAGACGTTATTTTTTCTTTTTGGGCGTGGAGGGCGGGGTCGCCTTGGGCTTCGGCTTGGGCTCCGCTTCGGGAGCTTCGGCCACATGTTCGGTGGCGGCGACGACCTTGGGCGGAGGCGTCTCGGAATGCACTTCGCTCGGGGCGACCTTGGGCATGGAGGCGAGACGCGGCTTCGCCACGCGCGCGATACCCTTGTGGTACACCACGAACTTGGTGGGCACCGGCGCACGGTGGGTCGAGAGCATGAACAGGCTTTTGGTCGGGCAGACTTCCACGCAGATGCCGCAGTAGACGCAGGAGAAGGGATCATACCCCCAGAAGGCTTCCTTCGGATCCGTGGAGATGCACTGCGCCGGGCACTTGGTGGAGCACATGCGGCAGAAGATGCAGGTTTCCACGTTGTTGATGAGGCGGCCCCGGTAGTTGTTGAAGGGGTCGCGTTTCACCATCGGGTACTTCCGCGTCGCCGGACGCTTCAGGAAGTTGCGGAGTACGGTTTTGATCATGAGCATGACGAGTTCCTCCTACCGTTCGGTGCAGCTGATGCAGGGGTCGATGGAAAGCACGACGACGGGAACGTCGGCAAGCTGGATGCCCTTCACCATATGGAGCAGGGGCGGAATGTTGGCGAATGTTGGGGTGCGGATGCGTACGCGGTCGAGATACTTGGAACCGTTGGCCTTGACGTAGTACATGCACTCGCCGCGGGGCTGCTCGACGCGGGAAATGGCTTCCCCGGTGGGATTGCCCTTGACCTTCACGTTGATTTCCGTGTCGGGCAGGTGGCTGATGGCCTGGCGGACGATTTCCATGGACTGGAGCACTTCGAGGAAGCGGACCTTGGTGCGGGCCCAGCAGTCGCCGTCGAGCACGGACACGGGCGTGAACCCGAGTTCGGCGAAGGCTTCGTATTCGGTCTGGCGCACGTCCTGCGCCACGCCGCTGCCGCGCAGGGTCGGACCGGCGGCGCCGAGCAGGATGGCTTCCTGCGCGGTCATGACGCCGATGCCCACGGTGCGCTTCTTGACGGTGTAGTCTTCCAGCGTCACCTTTTCGAGGCGGCGCATTTCGGCTTCAAGGGCGTCCATCTCGTCGAGAATCCAGCGCTGGTGCTCGCGGGACAAGTCCTTGCGCACGCCGCCGACGATGTTGGTGGAGATGATGACGCGGTTGCCCGCCGTGGCTTCGTTGATGTCCATGATGCGTTCGCGGATTTTCCAGAACTGCATGAACAGGCTTTCAAAGCCGAGGGCGTCCGCGAACAGGCCGAGCCACAGGAGGTGGCTGTGCATTCTGTGCAGTTCCGACCAGATGATGCGCAGATACGCGGCGCGGCGCGGCACTTCGACGTCCATCAGGTGCTCGATGGCGCGGCAGAAGCACAGGGCGTGGATGCAGGAGCAGATGCCGCAGACGCGCTCCACGATGTAGATCATCTGGTTGTAGTCGCGGAGGGTGGTGAGCGTTTCGAGTCCGCGGTGGACGTAGCCGAGCTTGGGCAGGGCTTCGACCACGGTTTCGTTTTCCATGACGAGCTGGAGATGGATCGGTTCCGGCAAAACCGGGTGCTGCGGTCCGAAAGGAATGATCGTGCGGGACATACGCGCTCCCTACTTTTTGGTGACGGTGGAAAGGGTGCAGGAGGGGCCACGAAGCAGCGGCGGAGGCGTGTCCTTTTCCAGATAGAGGCTTCCCTGGAAGTCGAGGATCAGGCCTTCCCAGTTGATGCCGTACTGGTCGCGGCTTTCGTTCTCGACGAGCAGGGCGCAGAAGTAGATGTCCGAAATGCTCGGCACGGCCTGACCGATCGGCACGGTGAGGCGGTAGCTGCGCATGGTCAGGTTCTTGTCGTAATGGTAGATGATGTCGAGGTTTCCGTCTCCGAGGTTGTGCACGGACAGGGTCACGAAACGGTGCCCGGCGTCGAAATGGGCTTTGGCCACGGAACGGACCGTTTCAAGCGTGATCGGCTCGGCTTCGAGGCGAGCGACTGATGGGGGCATACTTCCTCCGAAAGCGCGGCTCGGGGCCGCGCGTCAAATTTATTCGAAGATGGTCGTGTGGGGCATATCCCGCAGGCCGAGCTTGCCCTTGACGACTTCAAGGGCGAGCACCACGCCGTCGATGATGGCTTCGGGCTTCGCCGCGCAGCCGGGTACGTAGACGTCCACGGGGATCACCCGGTCCACGCCGCCCACCACGTTGTAACAGTCCTGAAAGACGCCGCCCGTGCAGGCGCACGCGCCGATGGCGATGACCGCCTTGGGATCGGGCATCTGGTCGTAGATGTTCTTCAGGACGTCCTTGTTGCGCTGGTTCACGGTGCCGGTCACCAGCAGCACGTCGGCGTGCTTGGGATCGCCGATATTCACGATGCCGAAACGTTCCACGTCGAAAACGGGCGTGAGGCAGGCCAGCACTTCGATGTCGCAGCCGTTGCAGGAACCGCAGTCGTAATGCACCACCCACGGGGACTTCAGGCGTCCCTTGTTGATGTACTGGTTCAGTTTTTCATGCAGTGCCGAAAGATTCATGGGTACCCCCGATAGGGCTTCGGTTCTAGCGGACGTAGAGCCAGAGGATGTTGAAGATAGCCAGTCCCAGCGTGATGCCGAAGGCGTGCTTGAGCATCCAGCGCCACGTCATGCGCGCGCACACGTTGTCGACGACGATTTCGAGCGCGTAGGTCAGCACGAGCAGGATGATCATGCCCGTCATGCTGGTGTGCCAGAACAGCGAGCACAGGCCGAGCAGCAGGATGACGTCGAGCCAGTGCGAGATTTCGAGCAGCGCGAGCTGGGGGCCGGAATAGTCGGTCAGCACGCCGCGCACGATTTCCTGATGCCCGTGGTGGCAGGAGGCGATGTCGAAGGGCGACTTGGCGAGCTTGATGGTCAGCGCGTAGCCGAGCGCGAAGAACAGGAACGGCAGGTGCGGCAGCAGCGGCACGTCGAGCGCGTAGATGTCCGAAATCATGAAGCTGCCCGTGGCGG
Source organism: uncultured Bilophila sp. (assembly GCA_959604115.1). Taxonomy (GTDB): domain Bacteria; phylum Desulfobacterota; class Desulfovibrionia; order Desulfovibrionales; family Desulfovibrionaceae; genus Bilophila. Next base: position 18,174 of record CAUHBW010000010.1, read on the forward strand.
CGGACATGCCCACGAAGGTCAGGACCACCAACGGCTCGTAGGCGAGCATCTGGAGCAGCTCGCGCTGCGCGCCTACGTTGCTGTAGGGCGAGTCGGCGGAGAGCGCGCCCGCGACCTTGAACACCGCGCCGACGGTCATGACGAAGAACAGCAGCAGCATGTCGCCCTGCATGAAGAACATGAGCAGGGCCACGGCGGAGGCCATGACGCAGACGTAGGAGGAGAAGATCAGCCACGGGTTGGTGACGCAGGGCGCTTTGCCGAAGAGCTTCAGCACGTCGTAGAAGGGCTGGAGCAGCGGCGGCCCCTGCCGGGACTGGAGGCGGGCCGTCAGGCGTCTGTCCACCCCGGCGAGAAGACCGCCCGCGGGAACGGCTACAGCGACTGCGATGAGGGCGAAAATGAGCTTCAACATTAGAGCAGACCTCCCAACATGACCACCATGAGGACAATGGCGATGGTGTTGATCCTGCCGGTGAGCGTCTGTTCACCGAACCAGGCTTCCAGATAGTAGTTGGACGACTTCGCTTCCACAAGGGTGTTCAGCGGGCCGTTGAAGCCCACCTTGCCGTCCTCCACCATCTGGATGCCGGAGAGGTAGGGAAGCGCGCGGGGCGACGAGGCGGCCTTTCCGGCCTGGCGCAGGGCGTACCACATGCCGAGCGCGAGCAGGAGGAACATCGGGTAGACCGCGAACAGGCCCCTGCCGTTGGTCAGGACGCCCCAGTCGGCGATGAACAGGCCCTCAAGCCCGAACGTGTCCGCGACGCCCTGCTGGATGCCGCCGTAAATCCACGGCACGAACAGGGACAGGATGATGGCCCCGTAGAGGAGGCCCTTGAGCGCGAAGCTCATGGAGCCGTCGATGTGTTCGGGAACGGGCTTCTTTTCGCTCAGCGGGTCGTTGCCGAGGAGCAGGCCGGCCCAGCGCGCCCAGAACAGCACGGTCAGCGCGCTGCCGAAGGCGATGAGCACCACCAGCACGGGCATGAAGGCCGGAGCCGCGGCGGACGCCTCGATGGCGATCCACTTGGCGAGCAGCGCGCCGAAGGGAGGCAGCATCATGGTCACGATGCCGAACAGGGTGATGGCGGTGACGCGGGGCATGACCCTGTACAGGCCGCGCATGGATTCGATGTCGCGCGAGCCGATGTGCTGTTCGATGGTGCCCACGCAGAGGAAGAGGAGCCCCTTCGACACGGCGTGGAAGATGATGAGCAGGATGGCGGCGGTGATCGCCGCGGGGGTCGCCATCCCGGCGCATGCGATGATCAGGCCGAGGTTGGCGATGGTGGAGTAGGCGAGGATCTTCTTGCCGTTGCTCTGTCCGCAGGCCAGCGCGGAGGCGGCCACGAAGGTGAACGCGCCGCTCAGCGACACGACGCCCGCCAGCATGGTCCCGGCGAAGGCCGGAGCGAGGCGCAGGACGAGGTAGACCCCGGCCTTGACCATCGTGGAGGAGTGCAGCAGGGCGGAAACGGGCGTGGGCGCGACCATCGCGCCGCACAGCCAGCTCTGGAAGGGCAGCTGCGCCGACTTGGTGAAGGCGGCGAAGCAGAGGAAGGCGACCGGCAGCATGGCGGCGGTGGAGTGCATGACCACGGACTGCGCCAGCATGGCCTGAACGGACAGGGTGCCGATGGCCTTCTGCATGAGCAGCATGGCGGCGAGGAAGCCGATGCCGCCCACCATGTTCATCCACAGGGCGCGGGTGGCGTTGCGCTTGGCCTCGCGGGTCCCGTCATGGCCGATGAGGAAGAAGGAGCACAGCGTCGTGATTTCCCAGAAGAAGAACACCCACGTGAGGCTGTCGCACAGCACGAGGCCGTTCATGGCGCCGAGGAGCAGCAGCAGGAAGAAGAAAAAGCGGGACTGGCGGGATTTGGCGAGGCGAAGGTGGTCTTCGTGCTCCTGCATGTAGCCGAGACCGAAAATACAGACCACTCCGCCCACGAACGAAATCACGAGCACCATCACGAGGGCCAGCGGATCGGCGAAGAAGGCCGCGCCCTGATGCCCCTCAAGCATGAAGAAGTCGAGGTAGACCATGCCGGCCAGCTGGCCGAGCGCGAGCCCCATCGACAGCCGGTGCCGTATGCGTACGGCGGTGTACAGGATGAACGCGAGCAGCGCGAGATCGAGTACGGTCATCAGGGGCTGGAGGGAACTGTCCGGGGATACGGGCAGCGCGAAACTGCCGTACAGGGCCAGGCCCAGTGCGGACAATGCCGTGATCCCGGTGCCGGCATACACGATGCGGCGGCGCAGGGTTCCTTCTTTGTCCAGGGCTACAGCGACAGCCGCGATCAGCGGGAAAACGATGCAGCCGAAGAGGAGCAATTGCAACATGGACGCCTCACTTGACTTGCGGGGTTGGCCCGAACGCGGCCCCTTTTTCGGGGCCTTCTGGTTTCGGACGTTCGGGTTCCGTACGATACAGGACGGTTACGGCGCGGGAACGGTTTCCCCGACGCCGTACCGGCCCGAAAAAGGTGATTCCGGGAACGAGGCCGCCGCCGGCGCAGAGCGCCAAAAGCGGTTCCAACACCTCATCTTTCCCTTCATCCGGTTTATTTTCATGGCGCAAAAGGCATACAGCGTCAAGGGAGAAATGGCGCAATTGGTTGGTTAACCAGTTTATTAAGGAATGTTTTCACAGGGAGTTGGGAATATTTGGCGGTCACACCTTCCGCATTATCGTAACACGGAGGGAGTTTTTCACGGCCTTGCCGTCCTTTTCTCTTGACTTTTGAAGGCGCTTTCGGCTTGTTTTTTCCATGAATATGCTCTGGTGGATTGTTTGCGGCGCGGCGGGGCTGTGGATCGGCATGCCCAATCCCGTGGCGTCGATTCCGGTTGCGGCACTGCTGTATCCCGCGTCCTTGTTCCTGCTTGGGACAGCTTCCACAAGCTGGAAACAGGCGTTTCGGCTCGGCTGGATAAGCGGCCTTGCGGGTTCTTCGGCCTGTCTGTACTGGCTGGCCATCCCGGTCCATGACTTCGGCGGACTGCCGTGGGCGCTCGCCGCGCCCTGTCCGCTGTTCATGGGCGCGTACGTCGGGCTGTACGGCGGCCTGTTCGCCGCGCTGGCCCACGGCCTGAAGGCGGAACCGGTGTGGCGAAAGAGCCTTGCGCTCGGACTCGGCTGGTATCTTTTGGAATGTTTTCGGGGCTGGTTCCTGACCGGCTTTCCGTGGCTGACGCTGGCCTCGGCCTTCACCCCGTGGACGCCCGCCGTCCAGCTCGCCTCGGTGATCGGCGCGTACGGGCTCGGCGGCCTGTTCGCGGGGCTCGCGTGCCTGTTCGCGGAAGGAGTCCGTTGTTCCCGGCTTCCCAATGTGCCCCGAAAACGTCGGATGGCCCCCCTTGCGGCCTTCGCAGCGGGCCTTATCTTCCTAGTTGGATTCGGTCTGCTGCCGCACGATGACGGGACCGCCGGAAAGCCTCTGTGGGTGTCGCTGGAGCAGGGGAATCTTGAACAGGACGTCAAATGGGAACCGGCCATGCAGCGGCTGACGGTCAGGCGTTACCTCTCTCTGAGCACGGAGTCGCTGTCCGTGCCGGAGGCCGAGCGTCCCGAACTGCTGATCTGGCCCGAAACCGCCATGCCGTTCGACTATCAGGCCCATCCCGCGCTTCCTGCGGCGATCCGGGCCTTTGCCGGGGAGCATCACGTGGCCCTGCTGTTCGGCGCGCCGGGGTTCCGGCGCACTCTCGGCGGAGAGGACGCCTTCAACCGGGCCTACCTCGTTTCCGCCGACGGCGCGGACAGGGGCTGGTACGACAAGGAACACCTCGTGCCTTTCGGGGAATACGTGCCGCCGTTCCTCGATCTGCCGTTTCTGCGTCCGCTGTTGCAGGGCGTGGGCGAGTTTCTGCCCGGCGAGTCCACGAAGCCGCTGACGCTGGCCTCCGCGTCCCCTGATCGGGAGCCGCTTGTTCTGGGCGTGCTGATTTGTTATGAATCCATCTTTCCCGAGCTGGCCCGCAAGCAGGTCGCGGAAGGCGCTACCTTGTTGGTGAACATCAGCAACGACGCGTGGTTCGGTTTTTCCGCCGCGCCCATGCAGCACCTTTCCCTCGCCGTCCTGCGGGCCGTGGAGCAGCGGCGCTGGCTGGCCCGCTCCACGAACACCGGCATTTCCGCGTTCGTCGATCCCTACGGTTCCATCGTGGTCCGGGGCGGTCTGTTCAAGGCCGAGAGCCTGTCGCATCCGGTCGTTCCGCTGACGGAGACGTCTCTGTTCTTCGTTCTGGAGCCGTGGTTGCCGTGGCTCGGGACGCTGCTTTTTCTTCTGCTTTCCGCGCCGGCCTTTCTGAGGGCCCGGCGTCACATCTAACTGAACAACAGGAAAACCTATGCTTCAGCTTGCCGATTTGAAGAGCCGTATCGCGGCCTTGTCCTCGCAGTTCGAAACGCTTTGGGGGCGTCTTTGACCAGCCTTCCCAGTCCGCCCGCCTTGCCGAGATAGAAAAGGAGCTTTCCGCGCCCGACGCGTGGAATGCCCCGGAAAAACTGACGCCGGTTCTGCGCGAAAAGAGCCGTCTGGAGGCCGAGCTGAACCGCCTCGCCGCCTTGAAGAACTGCCACGACTCCATGCTGGAGTGGCAGGAAATGGCGCAGGAGCTTTCGGGCGGCGCGGAGATCAAGGAAGGCGAGGAAGCCGCCGAGGCGTTGGAATCGCTGACCGCCGAGATCGACCGGCTGACCGAGCTGCTTGAGGAAACGGAAACCAATTTGCTCCTTTCCGCCGAAGAGGACCACGCCGACGCCATTCTGGAAATCCATCCCGGCGCGGGCGGCACCGAGGCGCAGGACTGGGCGCAGATGTTGCAGCGCATGTATCTCCGCTGGGCCGACGCGCACGGTTTTTCCGTGGAGGAGCTGGACTTCCTGCCCGGCGACGAAGCCGGGATCAAGAGCGTGACCATGCGTATTTCCGGCGAGAACGTCTACGGGTTCCTCAAGGGGGAACGGGGCATCCACCGCCTGATCCGCATTTCGCCCTTCGACTCCTCGGGCCGTCGCCACACCTCATTCGCGTCCGTGGACGTGATCCCCGATGCGGGCGACGACATTGAGATCGAGATCAAGGAATCGGATCTGCGCGTGGATATCTTTTGCGCCAGCGGCCCCGGCGGGCAGGGGGTCAACACCACCTATTCCGCCGTGCGCATCACGCACATCCCCTCAGGCATTTCCGTCCAGTGCCAGAACGAGCGTTCGCAGCACCACAACAAGGATTCCGCCATGCGCATCCTGCGCGGGCGTCTCTACGATCTCGAACTGAGCAAGCGCGACGCCGCGCGGCAGGCCGAGTACGCGGGCAAGAACGCCATCAGTTTCGGCAGCCAGATCCGCACCTACACCCTCCAGCCCTACCGGCTGGTGAAGGACCATCGCAGCAACTGCGAAATCGGCGACACTGACGCCGTGCTCGACGGTCGCATCGACAAGCTGCTGCGGGACTACCTTTTGTGGCAGCACACGAACAGGCAACAATAACGGGAAAGAGAAAGGCCCCCTGGCAGGGTGCCGTCCCGCACCCGCTGAAGGGCGAGCCGCATTGCTCTCGGTGCCCGTAAGATGTGAAGATTCGCCTAACGGCCACGGCTCCGTGGGGCCGTCCTTCGGGTCGGGCCCCTCAGTCTCCGTCACAACGCTCAAGAAAAGAAGCGGTTCCGTATCCGGCTTTCGCCGGGGACGGAACCGCTTTCAGGTTGGGACGTCCTGTCGACGCCGAGTCGACTCTTTTTGAGAATATATGAATACCTAATTATAATAACATTACGGCTTGCGTTTTACGGCCTTCCGGAAGGCGTTGCCGGGAAACTCGCATCAGGGACCGACCCGTCGAAACGCCGCAGCCGTAATCGGTCCCGGTTATGAAAGTCTTTGAAGAGGAGGGGGTGGGGTTTGGGGAGGGGGTGGGGGTAATTGATGCAGTAACTTGACCCGCCCCCGCCCCCACAGGTTAGGTTAACC
>CAUHBW010000011.1 GCA_959604115.1 uncultured Bilophila sp.
AACTTTCTACAGAAAGTTTCCTTCTCCCCTCCCCCGATTTCGTCCCGAATCCCCTGCCGGGGCAATCCGGGAATCACGCGGCGAATGATCCCTCTAAAAATATTATTTTGTGTAGTAACACGATGTTATCGGCTGTTTGTCTGAACAGGCAAACCCTCTGTTCACAAGTCAGCCTTGTGAAATCCGACGAAATCGCGTAAGGGTGCAGACGGCGTATGATTTTCAGGTTCGGAGCACTCGACAGGAACAGGCGGGCCGCAACCTTTCGGGGCGGACGCTTGTTTTTGATCCTGAATGCCGGAGAACCCAACTCCCCACAACCGCGATGTGAGCAACCATGAGCACTGAAGACATCATTTCGGCGCGGCGCGACATGGCCATCCAGAAATGGACTGATGCCGTGTTCGCTACGTATCCTTTTGAAACCACAGGTTTCATTCGGACGCAGCGTGACCAGTTCGCCAACCCCGTCGGCTACGCCACCCGAGTGGCCGCGGAAGCGATCTACGACGCCGTCACCGGAAAGGACGTCGACATGGAAAACGTGCACGCCGCCGTGGCGGGGCTGATCCGCGTCCGCGCCGTTCAGGATCTCAAACCCGAACAGGCCATCGGCGTACTGTACCTGTACAAGCCGGTGCTGCGGGAACTGCTCCTGACGGACATGCTGGCCGCCGGAGACTTCCAGGCGTTCCTGGATATGGGGGACCGTCTGGACTCCCTGTGTCTCCTTGCGTTCAACCTGTACCTCGCGGACAGGGAACAAGTGTATGCCGAACGTGTGGCCCAACAGCGCAGGGAGGGATCGCAGATCAGGCGCTGGGCGGCCAGACATGGCTTGGCGGAAGATCAGGACAAGGCGTAACGCCGCGTTCCTGTTTCCTTTTCACAATCCTTTTTCTTGTGGTTATGGATTTGGATATGTCAAACTTTAAGCCTGGAGTGAGGTAGGGAATGATAGTTTCACTCGTGGCAGTCCTGCTCATCGGAGCCATCGCCTGGTCGGGGGCGGCCGCCGGATTCCAGTCTCTGCTGGGTGTGGCGCTGCCTCTTTTGGCCGCGGCTGTCTTCATCTGCGGGGTCATCTGGCGCATTACCTGCTGGTGGGCGAAATCGCCCGTGCCCTTCGCCATCCCCACGACGGGTGGCCAGGAGCGTTCCTTGGACTGGATCAAGCCGAACCGCCTCGACACGCCCATGAGCAACGCCGCGGTCGTCGGACGCATGATCCTCGAAGTACTGCTGTTCCGCTCGCTGTTCCGCAACACGTCCGCGGAAGTCAGCCCCGTGGGGCCGCGCGCCACGTACTTCTCCTCCAAATGGTTGTGGGTGTTCGCACTGACCTTCCACTACTGTTTCCTCGTCATCTTCATCCGCCATTTCCGGTTCTTCATCGAACCGGTTCCGGTCTGCCTTGCCTGGCTTGAGTTCTTCGACGGCATCATGCAGGTCGGCGTGCCGCGCCTGTTCATGACCGACGCGCTCATCGTGGTGGCGATCCTGTTCCTCTTCGGCCGCCGTCTGGTGAACCCGAAGGTACGCTACATCTCGCTCGCCAACGATTATTTCCCGCTGTTCCTCATCATGGGCATCATCGGCACCGGCATCTGCATGCGCTATTTCGACAAGGTCGACATCGCTCAGGCCAAGGTGTTCATCATGGGCATCCTGCATTTCTCGCCGCAGTCCGTCGAGGGCCTGAACCCCCTGTTCTTCACCCACATCGTCCTCGTCAGCGTGCTGCTCCTCTACTTCCCCTTCAGCAAGCTCATGCACATGGGCGGCATCTTCATGTCCCCCACCCGCAACATGCGCTGCAACACGCGCGAAGTGCGTCACGTCAATCCCTGGAACAATCCGAATGCGCCTTTCCGCACCTATGCGGAATATGAGGATGATTTCCGTGATCTGATGGCTGAGGCTGGCCTGCCCCTGGAAAAGCGGCCCGAAGACGTTGAACCCGCGGCCCCGGCCTCGTCCAAGTAAGGAGTTTCCATAATGGCCAAAATGCCAAAACCGGAAGAAATGATCGCCTCCCGCGCGAGTTTCCCCGAAAAGAGCTGGATGGACGTCAAGCCCGAAATCAAGGCCGGCATGTACGCCTATCCCGCCAAGGTGGACATCATGGAAGGGCTCCACATGCCTCACCCGCATGCCTGGCAGCCCGAAGAGGAAGACTGGCATCTGCCCGAAAACTGGGAAGAAATCATCTATAACGCCCTGAAGGAACGCCTCGCCAAGCACCGTTCCCTCAAGGTGTTCATGGATACCTGCGTGCGTTGCGGCGCCTGCGCCGACAAATGCCACTTCTTCCTCGGCACCAACGATCCCAAGAACATGCCCGTGCTGCGCGCGGAACTCCTCCGTTCCGTGTACCGCCGCGACTTCACCACCGCCGGACGGCTCCTCGGCAAGGTTGCGGGCGCCCGCAAGCTGACCAAGGACGTCATCAAGGAGTGGTTCACCTACTTCTACCAGTGCACCGAATGCCGCCGCTGCTCGCTGTTCTGCCCCTACGGCATCGACACGGCCGAAATCACGGCCATCGCCCGCGAGCTGCTGCACGAGCTCGGCCTCGGCATCAACTGGATCATGGAACCGGTGTCCAACTGTAACCGCACCGGCAACCACCTCGGCATCCAGCCCCACGCCTTCAAGGAAATCGTCGAATTCCTGTGCGAAGATATCGAAACCATCACCGGTATCCATATCGACCCGCCGTTCAACGAAAAGGGGCATGAAGTCATCTTCATCACCCCCTCCGGCGACGTGTTCGCGGAACCCGGCATCTACACCTTCATGGGTTATCTGATGCTGTTCCACGAAATCGGCCTGGACTACACGCTGTCCACCTACGCCTCCGAAGGCGGCAACTTCGGTTCGTTCGTGTCCTTCGACATGGCGAAGAAGCTCAACGCCAAGATGTACCATGAGGCCAACCGCCTCGGCTCCAAATGGATCCTCGGCGGCGAATGCGGCCACATGTGGCGCGTGATCAACCAGTACATGGCGACCTACAACGGACCCGCGCCCGAAGGCATGATGGACGTGCCCACCTCGCCCATCACCGGGACGAAGTTCGAAAACGCCCGCGCGACCAAGATGGTGCATATCGCCGAGTTCACGGCCGACCTGATTCACCACAACAAGCTGAATCTCCGTCCCGAACGCAACAGCGGCATCATCACCACCTTCCACGACTCCTGCAACCCGGCCCGCGCCATGGGCCTGCTGGAAGAGCCGCGCGAAATTCTGCGCGCCGTCTGCCCCGAGTTCGTGGAAATGCCGCCTCACACCATCCGTGAAGAAACCTTCTGCTGCGGTTCCGGCTCCGGCCTCAACACCGAAGAAATCATGGAACTGCGTCTGCGCGCCGGCTTCCCCCGCGGGAACGCCCTCCGCTACGTCCAGCAGAAGAACGACGTCAACTGGATGGCCTGCGTCTGCGCCATCGACCGCGCCACGCTGCCGCCTCTCGCCAACTACTGGGCGCCCGGCGTCACCGTCAGCGGCGTGCATGAACTGGTCGCCAACGCGCTGGTCATGAAGGGCGAACAGCCCCGTACCATGAATCTGCGCCAGGAAGACCTCGAATGCCCCGACCCCGAGCCAGAGGAAGAGGTTTCCGCCGCTTCTGCCGAGGAGGACAAGTAAACCATGTACAATGCCAAATACATCATCCCCGGCGTCCTGATCGCCGTGGTGGCGTTCACCTCGCCCTTCTGGCTGAACTTCGGCGGCAAGACCTACGTCTATCCTGAAGTCGCCGCCCCCACGGGCGAAGGCAAGGACAAGTGCATCGAGTCCAAGGAATGGATGCGGGCCGAACACATGGCCCTGCTGAACACCTGGCGCGATGAGGCCATCCGCGAAGGCAAGCGCGAATACGTCGCCACCGACGGCCGCAAGTGGGTCATCAGCCTTCAGGATACATGCATGGCCTGCCACACGAACAAGGCCGACTTCTGCGACAAGTGCCACAACAGCAACAACGTCGATCCGTATTGCTGGAACTGCCACGTCGCGCCGAGGGGGAACAACTAATGAAAAGCAGAAGAGACTTTCTGAAGATAGCCGGTCTCTCCGCCTTCGCGCTGGGCACGGCTTCCGCCCTGACCCTCGCCTCGGCGGGCAAGGCCGGAGCCATTCCCGCCGGTACGGCTCCGGTGAAGGGCACCTACACCAACGAGCCGGACGCCCTGCACGCCAAACGCTGGGCCATGGTCATCGATACCCGCAAGTTCAACAAGCCTGAAGACTTCCAGCGTGTGATCGACGCCTGCCACCATGCCCACAACGTGCCCGACATTCCCGGCAAGCAGGACGTCAAATGGATCTGGACGGACAAGTACGCGCACGTCTTCCCCGACGACACGAACACCTACCTGCCCGAAAAGTTCCTGCACGGCGACTTCATCCTGATGTGCAACCACTGTGAGAACCCGCCCTGCGTGCGCGTGTGCCCCACCGGCGCCACCTTCAAGCGTGAGGACGGCATCGTGGTCATGGACCCGCACCGCTGCATCGGCTGCCGTTTCTGCATGGCCGGTTGCCCCTTCGGCGCCCGCAGCTTCAACTTCCGCGACCCCCAGCCCTACGTGAAGGACGTGAACCACGAGTTCCCCATGCGTACGCGCGGCGTCGTCGAGAAGTGCACGTTCTGCACGGAACGCCTCGCTCAGGGCAAGCTCCCCGCCTGCGTGGAAGCCTCGGAAGGCGCCATGATCTTCGGCGACCTCAACGATCCGGGCTCCCCGGTCCGCAAGGCCCTGTCGGAGAACTTCACCATCCGCCGCAAACCCTCTCTGGGCACCCAGCCCGGCGTGTACTACATCATCTAGGAGGCCGCCATGCTCGAACTGATTCTCAAAGGCCGGCCGCGTTTCTACCTGTGGCTCTGCTTCCTGGGCGCGATCTTCGGCCTCGGCTTCATCGTGTACATCTTCCAGGCGAATATCGGTCTTGCCCTCACCGGCATGAGCCGCGACGTGTCCTGGGGCCTGTACATCGCCCAGTTCACCTACTTCGTCGGCGTCGCCGCCGGCGCGGTGATGCTCGTTCTGCCCGCCTACTTCCACCACTATGAGAAGTTCAAGCGGATCATCATCTTCGGCGAATTCATGGCCGTAGGCGCGGTGATCATGTGCATGCTCTTCATCGTGGTCGACCTCGGGCAGCCGCAGCGCGCGCTCAACGTGCTGCTGCACCCCACGCCGAACTCCGTGATGTTCTGGGACATGACCGTTCTGTTCGGTTATCTCCTCCTGAACCTCATCATCGGCTGGACCACCCTTGAAGCCGCCCGCAACGACGTAACCCCGCCGAAGTGGATCAAGGTGCTCATCTACATCTCGATCATCTGGGCCTTCTCCATCCACACCGTCACCGGTTTCCTGTACGCCGGCATTCCGGGCCGCCACTACTGGCTCACCGCCATCATGGCCGCCCGCTTCCTCGCCTCCGCGTTCTGTTCCGGTCCGGCCATCCTGCTGCTGCTCCTGATGGTCGTGCGCCGCGTGACCGGCTTCGAACCCGGCCGTGAAGCGACCAAGACCCTGTCCACGATCATCACCTACGCCATGTGCGTCAACGTGTTCTTCTACCTGCTGGAAATCTTCACGGCTTTCTACAGCGGCATCCCCGGACACCAGCACTCCATCCTGTACCTCTTCACGGGTCATGATGGTCACATGGCGTGGATCAACAGCTGGATGTGGACGGCCGTCGTGTTCGCCGTGCTGTCTCTGCTCATGCTGATTCCCCCGGCGCTGCGCTACAACGACAAGGTTCTGCCCTGGGCTCTGATCCTCCTCGTGATCGCCTCGTGGATCGACAAGAGCCTCGGCCTGCTCATCGGCGGTTTCGTGCCCAACATGTTCGAAACCGTCACCGAGTACACCCCGACGATTCCCGAAATCCTCGTCGCGCTCGGCGTCTACGGCCTCGGCGGCATCATCGTCTCCGTGCTGTGGAAGATCGCCATCGACGTGAAGAAGGAAAACGGCTCGTTCGCCCTGAAGAACAACTAAGACTTGGAGGGGGAAGGAGAACCCTTCTGGAGAAGGACTTCCCCCTCCAAACCTCCCCCCATCCTCTCCTGAGACTTTCGTGTTTTGGGGCGGAGGGACGGATTTTTGAAGCCACCGTGCGGTTCCCGTACGGTGGCTTCGTCTTTGGGGAAAAGCGGTCCGGGGACGCCGCTCATGCCCTTGCCAACGCCCTCTGGCTTTGACATGTTCATCAGGACGCGTCTTTCGGGCGCGCCAATCCTAGCCCAAAGGAATCCCGATGAATTTCACGTTTCAACGCAACCCCCAACGGATTCTGGAGCTGTGCGGCCTGTCCGAAGTTCGGAACCGGCGGCAGGAAAGGCTCTTCATAGAGAAGGCACGGACGCTGGACGCCGAGGCGTTCCGTCCTCTGGTGCTGGTGGTCGGCGGCTTCAGCGACCAGTTTCTGGCGAACAGTTACGCCGTCAGCGCCCGGTATCCCGCCGATCTGCGCGCAAAGCACGACGTCTGGTTCCGGGAGCATTACGAAGGCCGCAAGATGCGCGCTCTCGTGAAGTTCTATGCCGCCAAGGGCAAGCCCATCGCGCTCATCGGGCACAGCTGGGGCGGCGACGCCGTGGTCAATGCCGTGGCCCGCAAGACCGGTGTGCCCATCGATCTGCTCATCAGCCTCGACCCGGTTTCCCGGAAGGGTCCGCCTCGCGCCAAGCTCCCCAACGTGCGCCGCTGGCTGAACATCCACATCGACTACAGCCAGAGCACATGGATGGACATCCCCAACCTCGTGGCCCGTATCGGCGGCCCGTGGGAAGGGGTCAAGGCCGCCGACGTCAACATCGCCTGCCCGCCCGACATGACCCACGCATGGGCATGGGGCATGTTCGAACGCTACGGCGAGCCGGTGCTCCGGGACGCCTGCCGCTACTGGTGAGGCACGGAACATAAAGGCATGCCTCCGGCGGCTGGGGGGCATGATGCCCCCCAGACCCCCTCGAAACGAAAAGAAAGGGTTCCGCATCCGGCTTTCGCCGGACACGGAACCCTTTCTTTTCATCCCGAGGACGTCAGACGTGCCCCGTTTTCAGACAGGGACGACCCAACGGGTGTTTCAAAAAACACGTCTTGTCCCCAAGGATGCAGCCAGATAAAATACACTGAAAGAATTATAGCACAGTGCAATAAAATCATTCGCGGTTCACCACGTGCCGCAAAAGAAAGATTCAAAAGACGCCGAGAAGGCACCGCCGGGAAACTTCCGACGGGGAGAGAGCATCCGCACCGCCGCAACCCACATCCGCCCCGTTTACGAAAGTCTTTGAAGGAAAGGGGGTGGGTGCGAGCCGCACTGGCGGGTTTGGGGAGGAGGAAGGGAAACGCGGGGGTGTTCCCCCCTTCTTCAGAAAGTTTCCCTTCCCCCTCCCCAATCTTCTCTTTTACTGCCCAAGCGTCGGCAGCGGCAGGATGGGGGAACGCTTGTCCTCGGGGTGAACGCGGACGAGTACGGAGGCGGTGGTCCCGGCGCGCAACTCCACGTCCTTCGGCAGCGGGGTGAGCCGGATGCGGACGGGAATGCGCTGCGCCAGACGGATCCACTCGAACGTAGGGCTGACCGAGGGCAAAAGCTGCTCGCCGGTGCTGCCGTTCTCGCGCGCGATGCCCCAGCCGATGCTCTCCACCACGGCCTCCAACGGCCTGCCCGGATAGGTCATCAGCGTGACCATCGCCTGATCGCCGGGCCGGAAATCGCGTATCTGCGTCTCGCGGAAAAAGGCGTCCACCCGGAAACTGTCCGAACTGATCAGCGCCACCAGCGGCTTGTAGGCCACCGCCATCGTCCCCGGCTGAAGCGTCAGATTGGTGATGTACCCATCGACCGGCGCGACGACGCGCGTAAATTCCACATCCAGACGCGCCTGCGCCAACTGTGCCTGCGCCGCCTCCACGTCCGCCTCTGCCGCCAGAAGCTGATCCCGCGCCTGCTGGTACGCCTCGGGCGAAATCGCGCCCGGCGCCTGCGCCTCAAGCCGCGTATCCCGCCCGGCCTTGTCCCGGGCCTCCCGAACCATGGCCTGCTTCTGGTGAAGATTCGCCTCGGCCTGCGCCAACGCCACCCGGACAAGCCGATCATCCAGATCAAAAAGCGGATCGCCCGCCTTAACGTACTGGTTGTCCCGTACGTGCACGACCGTGATCGGCCCGGACACGCGCGCGGCGACCTCCACAACCTCGGCCTGCACCATCCCGTCGCGCGTCCACGGATTCCTGAAATACGCGGTGTAGCGGATGTAGCAGAACACGCAGGCAATCCCGATGATCAGCAATGTCAAAAACCAGCGAAGCAGACTGTTGACGCTCATAACACCATCCCGAACGGTACGAGGAGACACACATAGATCACGATCAAGGCCGCAAACACCCACGGCGGATTGGCGAACCAGCCGGACAGCCCGGTACGGTTCAGGAGAAACGCCGTCGCCAGCGCCCCAAGCACCCCGAACAGCACCACGGGCAGAAACGGCGAAAAATAGACGCCCATCAGGGCAAGCTCATGCGGCATGACGACCTCTTCCCTTAACGCTTGATGAAACCCTTGCCGTCCGGGCGGAACGGCGCCTCAGAACTTCTCCCGGGAATCGGCTTCCACGGGAATCGAACGCATCACGTCGAGCGTGTTGGAAACCGCCTTCATGATGCCGCCGCAGGAAACGATCATCCCCTGCACGGCCAACCTGTCCGCGCCGCCCTCGGACCGGGCGAGCGTGCGGAGGTTCTCCTGCATCGCGCGCGCCGTCCCCTGCATGGATTCCAGCCGCCCCTTCAGCGTGCCCCCGGAAACCGGCGGCAACTCGTCGTCGGACAGGCACAGGACATCCCCGTCCATTGTCCTCAGCCGGGCGTACAGGCCGGACATAGACGTCACCATGTCCCGCACCTCCGTGGAAAAAACCTGCGCGATCTCGGGCTTCACGAAGCCGACGGGGAGTTTTTTCGACAGCATGGCGATCTCGTCGGCAAGGAACCGCGTCCGATGCAGCCGGAACAGCACCCGCACCCGGAACGTCAGGGAACGCCGCCGCGCGCCGCATTCCCGCAGGTGCCGCAGCATCTTGTCCGACGAGAGGAAAAACGTCCGCTGCTTCCTGAGAAACAACGCCTCCGTATTGGGCATGAAGAAGACGTAATGGACCAGCGACACGATGGAAATCCCGAACAGCAGGGTGTACGACCCCGTCAGCAACTGACCGAAATCATAGCTCGGCACGTTCGTGAAGTTGCCGAGGGACAGCCACGGCAGCATGAAGGCCTGTTTGGCGAAATTCTGCTCCCGGCGGGGAAAGGCGAACGAAATGAGGAAGCCCGTCACGCCCATCAGCAGCAGGAATTCTCCCAGATTGCCCAGAGCCGGGTATACGAACACGTAGAGCACGCCGGTGCACAGGATGCCGAGCCCGAACGTGAGCACCTGCGCCAACGGCTTGTCCTGCTCGGTCATGACGCCGATCATTCCGAGCAGCACGGTCATTTCGAGGAAGGCGACGGATTCGAGTCCGGGCGGATTCAACAGAATCCAGCACAAGGCGGCCACCCAAAAAATGACGAACATCTGGGACATGTAGGCGAACTGCTCCGGCTTGATGACCGCGAAGTCCTTGCGGGCCTCGCTCCGGGACAGCGTCGGCGCGGGGCCCCCGTGCAGCAGGAAGGCCGCCAGCCCCAACAGTTCGCGGCACAGCGCGGACTGCTCCGCGTACAGCTGGGTCACGGAGAACGCCAGTCCCTTGCGGGTGGAGCCGAGCCGCTCGAATACGGCCTCGTCCATGTCCAGCGCGCGCACTTCCTCCGGATTGGCCGAACCCGCCGGCGCGTCCTCCCGCCCCACGGCGTCCAGTTGTCCGAACAGCTGCCCCAGTTCCGCAATCCGGGCGTCGAATCCCGGAAACAGCGCCGCCATGTCGAGATCCTTCATGGCGACGAGCGTTCCGGTCCATTTCCGTTGGAGTTCCAGCAGTTCGGCGCTGCACCGGACGGCCCGCACCCAGAAATCCCGGTAGCGGTAGACCTGATAGTTTTCCAGCCGCACCGCCGGAACAAGCTGCTCCGTCGTCGCCACAACGTCGCGCATGGCGACATATTGGGCGTACATCCGGGCCATCTTGCCCTCTTCGTCCCCGGCGTTCATGTCGAACAGCTCCTTGTGCCCTTCCATAAGCCGCCCCATGCCCCGGTGCAGCGCCCTGATGGATGTTCGCGGTGAAAAAACCACGGTGACGGCGGTATACACGCCGATGCCGAGCAAGGTTTCCTCGGCCCGGTAGACGGACAGGTAGAAGCCGTTCTGCGGCTGGTGAATGCCCATCAGCACGATGACCAGCGTAACGATGCACGAAATGAAGTAGACGTAGCCGTAGGAAGTGCTGGCGAGCATGAGGGACATCATCAGGCACAGATAGACGGACAGCGCCGCGAGCGTGACGAACCGATCCTGCGCGAACAACGCGAGCAGCACGAGGCCGACGGCCGCGCCGAGGAACGTGCCGAACATCCGCAGGACGCCCTTTTGCAGCGACTGCCCGATGCTCGGCAGGCTGACCACAAACACGGTGAACCCGGCCCAGAACGGCCTGTCCAGATGCCAGTAGAACGCCAGCATGTACGTGCAGACGAAAGCCAACGCCGTTTCGGTGGCGTTGTGGATGCGGGCGGACAGTTCGTTGGTCATGGGCGGCGGGGGTAAGAAGTTGAAGATACCGCCATACTACCGCGCCGGGAGCGTCCGTCAATCCACTGAGAGCGTTGAGAGCGCCCCTTTACTTCACAACCGTTTTCCCGTAGAAGAAGCCCTGCGTACGAACGGGCGGTTAGCTCAGTTGGTAGAGCGCCGCCCTTACAAGGCGGATGCCGGGAGTTCAAGCCTCTCACCGCCCACCAAAAATTTCAGGGACTTACGGAATATGCTCCGTGAGTCCCTTTTGCTTTTTCCGGGCGGACGGACAAGGTTTCGCATGCTTCTCCGGCGGAAGCGGAAAAACCTGCCTCCACTTTTTCCGGGGCATACGTTTTCGCGCAGGGGGCGTCTTTCGGATTTCGCTCCCGTCTCCGCCCCGGTTGCGTTCCTTGACGCTCCCAAAGGGACGGGTCTGCCTTCCCGCCGCTCTCCCTGAAAAGGCGGTCGTCCGGGCATGCGCCGGAAGCCCCCGGCATCGCGTCCCGAAAAGAATACGCGGAACGGTCCCATAAGGCGGCCTTCAGGGCCGACTGCCCCCGCGCCGAAGCGTTTCCCCCGACGGGGCGGAGACTTGCCATAGCGGCCTCTTGCTCTTAGGAATGGTTACAGGGAATCGATTCCGTCCGGACCCGCAGCATCCGGTTTCATGCTCGGCGTCCGCCGACGGGACCGAGGCCCGACGGCATTCCCGCCTTTTCCGAACCCGTTGGGCAGGAATCCCAAAAACAAAGGAGAATCCCATGACGGATGCCAAGAGAGATCTGATTCGCCGGTTGTGCGATCTGGAATGGACGATGTTCGACAAGGTCAAGAATGAAGGCGGTCGCGCGTCGTGCCAGAAGGATTCCGACTTCTTCAAAAAAATGCGCGCATGCCAGTTCGAAAGCTGGAGTCTGCCCCTACTGGAGAGCTACCACGAGGATCTTGAGCGGGCGGACCGGGAAGGCCGCAACCTGCCTGAAGAAAAATACGCCTTCATGATGGAACGGACCCACCCCGACGCCTTCGCTGAAATACGCGAACACCTGCCGCGCGTGGGCGAGGAGGCGCTCGGCCTGATCGCCGACATCGCCAAGACGCAGGTCGAGTGGGAACGCGAGGTGGACCTCGCCTATCCCCGCATGCGTTCCGCGGGCCGTCCCCTGACCAGCGATCAGGATACGCCGTGGCAGACCTCCTTTGAAACGTATCTCGTGGGGGAACTCAAGACCTACTCCCTGAAAACACTGCGCCTGTATCAGGAATACCTCCGGAGCTGCCGGGAAACCGGACGCAATCTCGCGAAGGAAGTGGCGGAACACATTGCCGCCGCCTACGGATACGCCACCCTCGAAGACGCCGAGCGGAACGCGGGAAAACGCTGATCCCGTCGCCGTCGACGAAAGCGGCGTTCATATCTCAGTGCCGGACGCCCGCTCCCCGTGCACGCCGCTCCCTCTTTCCCGAAAAAATGCCAATCCCGCAACGCCCGTGCTTCGGTACGGGCGTTTTCGCTTGCCGCAGAAACGCTCTTCCGGACATACGGGATCTTTCCGCTTCGGAATCAGCCGGGGCATGCGAGGCACGTCCCCGGCGTGATGTCCGGAGGCGCAAGACTCCTCTCCGCCTGTCTCCGCGTCCGACTCCTCCCGCACCGGATGTTCGCCGCTTCCCACCCAGCCCACTACGCTCAAATCGCCTCGCACTCCTTCCCAAAATTCTTTTTCCTTGCAGCCTGTTCCGTCTTATTGTGAAAAAAAGTCCTATTTCCGTCTGAAGTGTGGCCTTAACTGCATTTATCTCGCCTAGCAACGGACGTGCCAGCATTCCAGTCAGTGCACGCGTTTTTGATTATTTTTATAATATGTTCTTTTACATATAGTTACAAGACAAAATCCTCTCAGGAACATTGATTGAAAAAAATTTCACTTTTTTCATGAAATGCTGCACGCGTAACATTCCGGCTTTTCCCTTTCCCGTATGCTCCGAACATGCTTTTCCGGGAAAGCGTTTGCCGATCCGCACGATGAAAAAGAATGTATCCGGCGTCTCTCGCCACGGAGCGATCTCCGTACCGTTCGGATGCGACAGCTCGAATATCGCGCGCGTACCGCAACAAGATGGCCGAAGATCCTGTTACCGTTGTGAACAACAGAAATGGCGCTTTGCCACGCACGGACGCATACGCTTCCTTCTTCGAGCGATGCGGCGGCATGAGGCGACAGTGCGTCGATCCTGAACGGAATCGAATTTTGGAGAAGCGATTATGAGTCAAGCAACAGTCCGGAAAATTCCCAACAACTATTTCGACGGCATGCCGGTGACGGGATTCCACAAGGTCGTCTTCTTCATCATCATGATGGCCTACTTCTGCGAGCAGATGGACAACTGGAACTTCGGCTTCATCGCCCCGGCCCTCATGCACACGTGGGGACTGGACATGTCGGACATCGGGACGGTCACGCTCTGGTACTTCATCGGCATGACCGCGGGCGGCTTCGTCGGCGGCGTGATCTCCGACTTCATCGGACGGCGCAAAACCTTCCTCATCGCCATCGCGACGTTCTCGTTCTTCTCCGTGCTCAACGGATTTACCGACAACTTTCACGTGTTCGTCATCGCCCGCGCCATGACCGGCTTCGGCGTCTTCTGCCTGATGGTCTGCTCGCAGGCGTACATCGCGGAAATGGCCCCCGCCGAATCGCGCGGCAAGTGGCAGAACCTCGTCGCCGCCGTCGGCTTCTCCGCCGTCCCGGTCATCGGCGTCATGTGCCGCGCGATCATCCCCCTCGCCGAGGAAGCGTGGCGCTACATCTTCTATTTCGGCGGCGTCGGCCTCATCGCCTTCGTCATCGGCCTGCGCTACCTCAAGGAATCCCCCCGCTGGCTGGTCGCCCGGGGCAGGGTCGAGGAAGCCGAACAGGTCGTCTTTGAAATCACCGGCAAGCCCGTGGATCTCTCCGAAGCCGCCAAAAACGTGCAGACCAAGGTTCCGGTGCGGGAAGTGCTGACCGGCATGTTCCAGCGCCAGTACATCAGGCGCACGCTGGTCCTCCTCGCCATCGTGGTCTTCACCAACCCCGCGACCTTCACGGTCACCAACTGGACGGCGACCCTGCTCAAGGCGCACGGCTTCTCGCTGGAAGACAGCCTGATGGCCACGACGATCATCTCCATCGGCGTCCCGGCGGGCCTGTTCTTCTCCTCCTTCGTGACCGACCTCGGCGGGCGCAAGATTCCGATCATGTGCATGTTGCTCATCCTCGCGGTCCTCGGCCCCATCTTCGGCAACGTGACCGGCTACTGGCCCCTCGTCATCACCGGACTCGTCCTGACCGCCGTGGTCATGGCCATGGGCTTCACCGTCTTCTCCTACACCGCCGAATCCTATCCGACCCGCATGCGCAACACCGCGACCGGCTTCCACAGCTCCACCGGACGCCTCGCCGTCGCCGCGGCCCAGCCGCTCATCCCGATGGTCTACGCGGCCTACAGCTTCGACGGCGTGTTCTGGATTTTCAGCGTCATGTGCTTCATCCCCGCCGTGGTCGTCGCCTTCTGGGGCCAGCGCACCGGCGGCAAGTCCCTCGAAGAAATCGCCTGACCCCAACCCCTCCCCCAAACGGCAATCGGCTTTCCACACCCTATACGACCCAAACCCCTCAGGAGAATATCATGGGCCATCCGACCGTCTACCCCACCGGCGTTACCGTCTACAATCCCGAAAAATGCTGGAACGGCTACACCATCTTTCAGGCCATCGAAACGGGCGCTGTGCTCATGAACATGAACGGCTACGAAAACAAGGTGTGGAAGGGCGTCCACGGCTTCCCGAACAAGATTTTCCCCGGCGGCCATCTCATGACCTCGCGCGGCTCGCGTGACGGACGTTACGGCGTGCAGGATGGCCTCGACCTCGTGCAGCTCGACTGGAACGGCAACGTGGTCTGGAAGTTCGACCGCAACGAATTCATTGAAGACCCCGGCATTCCCGGCCGCTGGATGGCCCGTTGCCACCACGACTTCCAGCGCGAAGGCAGCACCACCGGCTACTACGCGCCCGGCATGGAACCCAAGACCGACTCCGGCAACACCCTCGTCCTCGCGCACCGCAACGCCCGCAACCCGAAAATCTCCGACAAGCAGCTCCTCGACGACGTGATCCTCGAAGTGGACTGGGACGGCGACATCATCTGGGAATGGCACTGCAACGAGCATTTCGACGAAATGGGCTTCCGCGAAGGCCCCAAGAACACCCTCGCCCGCGACCCCAACTATCGCCAGACCCAGCCCGAAGGCATGGGCGACTGGATGCACATCAACTCCATGTCCGTGCTCGGCCCGAACAAATGGTACGACGCGGGCGACGAGCGGTTCCATCCCGACAACATCATCGTTGACGGCCGCGAAGCCAACATCATCTTCATCATTTCCAAGGCGACCGGCAAAATCGTGTGGAAGCTCGGCCCGGACTACGACAACAGCCCCGAAGCCAAGGCCATCGGCTGGATCATCGGGCAGCACCACTGCCACATGGTTCCGCGCGGCCTGCCGGGCGAAGGCAACATCCTGATCTTCGACAACGGCGGCTGGGGCGGCTACGACGTGCCGAATCCGGGTTCCCCCACCGGCGTGAAGGCGGCCCTGCGCGACCACTCCCGCGTGCTGGAGCTGGACCCCGTGTCCATGAGGATCGTGTGGCAGTACACCCCCACCGAAGCGGGCTTCCTCGCGCCGATGGACTGCAACCGCTTCTACAGCCCCTTCATCAGCGGCATGCAGCGTCTGCCCAACGGCAACACGCTGATCACCGAAGGTTCCGACGGGCGCATCTTTGAAGTAACCGCGGATCACGAGCTGGTGTGGGAATTCATCTCTCCCTACTGGGGCGAAAAGCTGCCCATGAACATGGTCTACCGCGCCTACCGCGTGCCCTACGAATGGGTTCCGCAGCTCGGCAGGCAGGAGGAGGTCGCCATCGAACGCATCGACGTGAACGCCTTCCGCATGCCCGGAGCGGCTCCGTGCGGCGCTCGCGGCGAGGAAGTCGCCATCGAAGGCTGCGCCCCCTACGAAGGCGACAACGCCCTCTGCGTCGCTTCCGTGGATGATCCTGATGAGGCATAAGAGGAAATGAAGATTGGGGAGGGGGAGGGGAAACTTTCTGGAGAAAGTTTCCCTTCCCCCTCCCCAAACCCCACCCCTTTCCCTTCAAAGACTTTCGACTTTATCGAATCCCTCATCGGGGGCTTTCCGTCCCTCGCCGGAAGAAGCCGGAGCATTGTTTTTCTGATAAAAGTTGTTGTATTCATTATGTTTTTCCGAAACACGGGACGGTATGGAACACCCCAAGTGCACCATGCCGTTTTTCGTCCCGCGTCACCGCCTTCCCGCCTTTCCAGACCCACCGCACAACGCCACACCGTCCGCAACGCCCCCAACCGCCGTCAGGGATTCGATAAGGCCGAAAGTCTTTGAAAGAGGAGGGATGGGGGTGTGGGGGAAGGGAGGAGGAAGCACTTTACAGTAAGTTTGCACCCCCCCTCCCCCACCGCGCCCGCGTCTCCCACCGCCCCCATCCCGTTGCCGAGCCAAACGAAACGGCATACGATCGGGCGCACAGCAACAGGCCGGGCCGCGCCCGGAAAGGACAGAACCGTGGACGAACGACAGTCTGCCGAATCATGGCTCAGGAAGGCGCTCCGCAACGCGCCGAAACCGCTTCCGTCCGGCGTTTTCCCCAAACTGCTCGACGAGGCGGAACAGGCCGGGTTTTCCCGGTTTACGCTCAACGACGTCGTGGACGAGTGGCTGAACTTCGGCTATTGCCGGGTGACGGATCATGTCGCCAACGACATCGAACTCACGCCCGAAGGCAACGAATACTTCGGGCACCGGACCATCGACGAAAACTGACCCAACCTCCAAACACGGAGAGACTGGCATGAAGGGAACCCCCGAACGCGCCCGGCACGGCGCGCTGCGCCGCATCGTCATGGTATGCCTCTGCTGCCTGCTGGCGACGGGCTGCGCCAGCAAATACGGCGCGCAACAGACCGACGTGCATTACTATCCCGACTGCTACCAGCCCATAGCCGACCTCCGGAAGGCCGAAAAGAACTTCAACACCACGATGGTCATGAGCACCACCGTGGGCGCGGTTCTCGGAGCCGTCATCGGCGCGAGCCAGACCGGCAAGGCCGAAGGCGCGCTCGCCGGAGCCGCCATCGGCGCGGGAGCCGGGGCCGGAGCGGGCTACCTCCTCGCCAAGTACAACGACGAACAGGACAGCCGCGTCCGCCTCGCCAGCTACGCCCGCGATCTCAATGCGGACATCAGCTCCCTGAACCGCGTCACCGCCGCCGGTCAGGTGGCCTACAACTGCTACACGGCCCGGTTCCGGGCGGCCCTCAACGACTACAAGGCCAAGCGCATCACCCGCGCCGAACTCGACGCCCGGTACGCGGAAATCAAGAGCGGCCTCGCGGAAGCCTCCTCCATCCTCGGACAGACGCTCAACGAGGCCGACAAGCGCGAAGCCGAATACCGGCAGGTCCTGACCGTCGAAGCGCGCAAGGCCAGCCGTCCCGTGCCGCCGGTGCAGACCGTCGCCAGCGCACCGAAGAAGCCCGGCAAGACCGCGCGGCGCGTAACCTCGAAGAAGACCGGCGACCAGTTGCAGAACCTTTCCAACGGCGTCGGCTCGTACAAGGAATCCACGCAGCAGTTGACCGCCGTCAAGGCCGACCTCGACGAAATCCAGTTGCAGATGGACAAGGTCATGCTCGCGCAGGGGTAACAGGGAATCAGGGGAAGGGATTTTCCCTCCGCGCTTCCTTACAAAGACGTTTGGCCGTACCGAAATCCCCCATGACGGGTTTCCGCGCATCGAAGAGACGAAGCCGAAAGGGAACAGGCCGCACACGCGGCGGCATACCCAAAAGGAAACGGTCTTTACGGCGGGCATTGTTCGCAACGAGGTTTGAAAGGGAATGATATGAGCCATCCTCTTCATTTTATACAGGCGTCGGACACGTCCGGGCTCGCCGCGCTGCACACGGAACGGGGCGCGATCCCCGCGCAGTACGAAGCGCTGCAGGCCCACCTGAAAGCTCTGGGGCTGGAGCGGTTCGGAACGCTGTGGGCCGAGCCCGTCACCGGGCAGGCCACCCCGACGGGGTACGCCTCCATTTCATGGTACACGCCGCTGGAAGGCATCGGCACCCCGCTTTCCGGGCTGGACGCCGGGGAAGCGGAACAGGCGCGGGCGGAACTGCGCCGCGCCCGCGAGGCCGTCGAGCCGCATCTGGACGACACGCCCGGCGGCGCGCTGCTCCGCAAGGCGCTGTTCATCCCTTCGACGGACAACATCTTCGTCGTCAACGGGCATCCCGTGCTCGTCAACTGGGGTCTGCTGCCGCAGGGAACGGACGAACACACGGCCCCGATCCTCTGGGGCGAACCTTCCGGAGAACCGGCCCCCGCGCCGTCCCCAAACTCAGCCGCCGCGCCCGTATCCGCCATGAACCCGACGCAAGCCGCTCCGCACGGAACAACCGCCGGAGCGGGCGTCGCCACGTCCGCCAATCCCACCGGTGGGGTCGGAGCCGCAGCGGCGGCGGGAACAGCCGCCGAAACCGTTCTCGTCCGCCGGAGCCGCGCGGGGCTGTTCGTCGCTCTGCTGCTGGGACTTCTGCTTGGGGCGTTGCTGCTGTTCGGCCTGCGGGCCTGCATGAAGGCCGCGCCCGAGACGCCCGTCGTCCCGGCTACCCCGCCCGCGCCCGTGGAAACCCCGGAAGACGCCGCCCGCCGCGCCGAGCGGGAAAACCTCCTCCGCGAAAAGGCGTTCTGGCAGGCCCTGCTGGAACTCTCCCCGTGCGAACTGAAAGCCTTTTTCGAGGAAAACAAAACGCCCTCCCCCGACGGCGCGCAACAGGCTCCCGGCAAGACCGAAGCCGCGCCCGGCGGTGCGGTTCCCGGCATCAGCCTGCCGCAGCCGCCTTCCGCCAACGCCGCGATCCCGGCGCAGGCCGCGGATCTCTCGGCCCTGACCATCCCGCAGCGGCTGGAACAGGGAACGGTCCTCATCCTCGCGCCCGTTCCCGGCGGCGCGCAGCAGGGCACCGGCTTCTTCATCAACCCGGAGCACGTCCTCACCAACCGCCACGTCGTCGCCAACGCCATCGACGGGCAGGTGGTCGTCACCAACGCCGTCCTGCGCGGCGCGCGACGAGGCACGGTGGTGGCGCAGGGGACCGCGCCCGGCTCCGACTTCGCGGTGATCAGGGTGGCCTTCTCCGAAGGCGACCGGATTCCCCTCCTGCCGTTGTCCACGAACGTCAAACGCACCGACAAGGTCAGCGCATGGGGCTTTCCCGCGCTGGTTTCGGAACAGGATCCCGCTTATCTGAAGTTGCTCAAAGGCGATTTCAACGCCGTCCCCGAAGTCGTGTTCACCGACGGCGTGGTCAACGCCATCCTCCACACCACCCCGACCAACATCGTCCATTCCGCCGTCGTCTCGCAGGGCAACAGCGGCGGGCCGCTGGTCAACGACAAGGGCGAAGTCGTGGGCATCAACACCTTCATCCGGCTGGACGCCGATTCCAACCGCCAGACCCAAACCGCGCTCGGCAGCGACGCCGTCATGGCGTTCCTGCGCGAAAAGGGCATCCCCTTTACCGAGCTGAAGTAAGGAACGCTTATGGCCGGACATTTCATTCTCTCCACCCGGAAAGGCGATTACCGCGCGCTGGCGTTTCAGGGATCGCAGGTCTACGCCTGCCACGCCCAGCTCGACGGGCTGCTGCGGACCCACCTCGGGGAAACCCACGCCCGCCTGCTCGCCGAGCCGCTTATGGACCCGCAGGGAACCGCCGTGGACTGGTACGCCGCCCTGCCCGTGCGCCCCATCGCAAGCCTTTCCCCCGAAATGCGGGAAGCAGCCCGATCCCGCCTGCGCGGACTGCTCGCCGACGTCGAGGGCCTCGCCGCCACGCTTCAGGCCGACGCCGATCCCTACAAGAGCCTGTGCGGCACCATGCTCCATCTGGCGACCAGCTTCCCCGCTCCGGAATGCGTCTACGTGTCCGAAACGCCCGAGGGACTCCAGCCCGTGCTGGTCTGCTGGGGCATGACGCCTCCCGGCGCGAACGGACAGAGCCTCTACGGCGCGGCGGTCCCTCTCGCCGGCGGGGCGTCCGCCGATCCCGACCGCATCGTCCGCGAGGGCGACGCCACGGCCCGCCCCCTTCCCCCCACGCCGCCCGTATCGTCCGTGCCGCCCACGGTCATGGTCGTCGGCGAGCCGTGGTGGAAAAAACTGTTGATGCTCCTGCTCGGGCTGCTGCTGGCCCTGCTCCTGTTCTGGGGGCTGCACTTCCTCTTCCCGTGGATTGCGTTTCCCCTGCCTTCCGGCTGCATAAAGGCTCCCGCGACGCCCGCCGCCACCGTCCCGGAACCGGCCGTAAAGCCCGATCCCGCCCCCTCGGACGCGGACCTCGCCGCCCTGCGCGCCGAGCTGGAGACGCTCCGGCAGGCCGCCCGGAAACGCGCCAAAGCCTGCGAACCTCCGGCGCCGCCCGCCCCGCCCGTGGTCGAACCGCCCAAGGAGGAACCGCCCGCCGAGCCGCCGAAGGATCTCGGCGATCTGCTCGGTGATCTGACCGCAATTCCCAAGGAGGAGCCGAAACCCGAACCCAAGCCGGAACCGAAGCCGGTGCCCAAGAAGGAACAGCCCGCGCCCCCCAAGGAGGAGCCTCCCGCGCCGAAGAAGGAAACGCCGAAAAAGGGCGATCCCATGAAGCTGCCGGACAAGGACGACAAGTCGATGGACTTCCTCGACGGCTGCTGGAACTGCCGGACCGGGCTGACGGACACGCGGGGCAACCCTATCAAGGTCCGCTTCTGCTTCGGCCAGAACGGCAAGGGGCAGATCTCCATCATCGACCGGCGCGGGGCCACCTACACCGGACGGGCCGACGCGCAGATGCAGAACGGCAGGCTGCACATCGACACCGGGGACGCCACCAGCCGGACGTCGCGCGGAAGCTTCAACGGCCTGCGCATCGACTGCACCCCCGGCGCGGGCAACGCCGCCATGTGCTACGGGCGCAACAAGGGCGACAACTCTCCGTGGAAGGCGCGGTTCTTCAGGGACTGACGTGTGAAGAGGAGGAGTCCTTTTCAAAGGAAGACGTCTCCCCTTCGCCCTTCCCGAACGTTCGGCGGAAAAAGGGGCGCGGCATGCCGTGCCCTTCCGTTTTCCCCGAGGCGCAAGGGGCCTCTCCCGCGCCGCCGCTCGGGGGAAAAGCCGTTTCGAGAGAGAAAACCTTGCCTTTTTCCCGCGTAACAGGTTGCCATTCCGGGACGCATGGGAGAAACTTTTTCGGAGCGGCTCCGGGAGACGGACGCCGCGCGAACCTTTTTCAGGCCGCCCCGCCCGCCGTGGACCGACGCGTCTCCGGAGGAACAGGCGGCCTGAAGGGAAAGGAACCGCAGAGATACCGTCTCCGAACGGCTTCTCTTTTCCCAATCGCCAAGGATTCCCTATGAACTACACGTCAGCAGTGAGCATCATTCCGGGCGGATGCCCGCAATTTCTGGACTGCCGCCTCGACGCGAAAAGTCTGGGCCGGTTCTGGTCGTACTTCCGCGAGGTGCCGCAGAGCGGGGAATCCGCCATCGCCACGTCGCGCCGCCCGACGGAACTCGTTCCCGTGCCGGTGGACGACGCCGGACAGCCCGGCGACTACGACTACAAGATCGACGCGATCCGCGCGCTGGAAACCTTCGAGGGCCGCTGGGTTCCCGTACCCTTCCTGCGGCTCTCCAACGAGCAGTGGAAGGACGGTTCCTTCACCTGCGAGAAGGGCCCGAGCAACTGGGTGCGGCTCCACGTCAGCCGCGACGAAGGCGACGTCTACCGCCTGACCTTCCTGTTCGACACCACCATCGAGGAACGCGAGCAGCCCACGGGCCAGTATTTCGCCCTGTGCGCCGACGACGTGGCGGAAAACGCCCGCTTCGCCCTGTCTCCGAAGAGCCGCGACAACGCGTGGTTCCTCAACACGCTGTGGGTGGACGAGTGGCTGGCCGAAATCTACGACGCCCACCAGACCGCCCGCCACAACGGTCGGACCGGCTGGCGCGAGAACACGCCGTTCATCATGGAGCACCTCGCCACCTACCTCACGCTGCTTGAGTCGCTCGCGGCGGGCGGCACCGTGCCCACCGTGCGCGTGGTGGACCCCGCCCACCTCACGCCCGTGGACGTGGATCTCGTGCTCGACCTCGGCAATTCCCGCTCCACCGGCATGCTCGTGGAAACTCTGCCCCAGCGTCAGACCAACCTGAACGACAGCTACCTGCTCCAGATACGCGACCTGAGCCGGCCCGACCGCGCCTATACCGACCCCTTCGCCACGCGCATCGAGTTCGCGGAGGCCACCTTCGGCAATTCCCGCCTCAGCGCGCGCTCGGGACGCAGCACCCCGGCCTTCGTCTGGCCCTCGGTGGTGCGCGTCGGCCCGGAAGCCGCCCGCCTCGCCCAACACTCCGTGGGCGCGGAAGGCAACACCGGCATGTCCAGCCCCAAACGCTACCTCTGGGACGAATCCCCCCGCGCCCAGCAATGGCGTTTCAACGCTTGGGGCACCGGCTCGGAACTGGAACCGCCCGTCACCCGGGGCGTGTTCATCCAGCAGATCAACCGCGAAGGCACGCCGCTGGCCTGCTTCGAGAACGCGGGCGTGTCCCCGCGCCCCAAAATTCTGCGCACGCAGCAGCCCGACGTCGCCTTCGAGGCCCACTTCACCCGCAGTTCCACCATGATGTTCCTGCTCAGCGAGATCATCATGCACGCGCTCGTGACCATCAACTCCCCGGCGCAGCGTTCCGAGCGCGAACAGCCCGACGTGCCCCGCCGCCTCAAGCGGATCATCTTCACCGTGCCCAGCGCCATGCCCATCGCGGAACAGCAGATCTACCGCCGCTGGGTGACGTGGGCCGTGCGGATGATCTGGCAGACCCTCGGCTGGGGCGAGTGGTACACCACGAAGCAGGGCCTGCGCGACACCCGGCCCGACTACCGGGTCAGCCCGGACGTCCGGTGCAGCTGGGACGAGGCCACCTGTACGCAGCTCGTGTACCTCTACAACGAAATCACCGAGAAGTTTCAGGGCGACGCCCGGCGCTTCTTCGAACTCATGGGCCGCGAACGCGACGCCGAAGCGCCCTCCCTACGCATCGCCAACGTGGACATCGGCGGCGGCACCATCGATCTGAGCGTCACCACCTTCGCCGTCACCGGCGACGAGGCCACCGCCGCCCGCATCCGACCGCACATGGAGTTCCGGGACGGCTTCAACATCGCGGGCGACGACGTGATCCGCGAGATCGTGGAACAGCACATCCTGCCCTGCATCGGAAAAGCGACCGGACTCTCCGATCCCC